>NZ_JAVJQN010000127.1:0-65019 GCF_040218245.1 Coleofasciculus sp. E1-EBD-02
GCTCACAAAGAGCATAGTTGTAGACCCTACGACATTGTTCTAACCACTCAGCAAAAGTGGCTATTTGGGCGGAAGTTGGCTTTAATTTAAACTCGTAAATCAGATTAAACACTTGCTCGACCTTTTGCAATGTTACTGATATTATACTACATTGTTGGCTGAGTGTTATCCGGATTATTTGACTGGCGAATAAATTCGCTACCTAGACGGTTTGCTCGGTTTCATCTCCTGGCTATAGAGCGCAGGAGCCTTCACCATCGCTTCTATCGGTAAAATATTATAAATATACCTTTAGTAAACTTGACCAGATGATAATATTTGCGCCCTAGGGTCAGAGTATACAGCAAAAGCTTGGGACGATCATCTCTCTTCAGGATGGGCAACATCCCACAGCCTACACCCAGTCTCTTTATCCTTACAGTGCATGACAGCCAACCTCAAGCGCCGATGGCTTGGCGTAACCATTGAATTTGACCCAATTGTTCCGTTTTATGGCTCAGCGTGATCGGGATTTCAATCACAAACTCTGTGCCGATACCCACTTGAGAATTACAGGTAATTTTTCCTTTGTGTTTCTCAATAATTTGATAACTGACGGCTAATCCCAATCCTGTCCCTTGTCCGACAGGTTTTGTGGTGAAAAACGGTTCAAACAAATGCTCTTGCAAATGAGCAGGAATACCTAAACCATTATCGGAAATCCGAATAATCACAGTTGAGTTTAACTCAGCTATTTCCGTACTAATCCTAATCTGGGGTATAAAAGAATCATTCTGCTGGCTTTTTTCGTCTAACGCCTCAATCGCATTACCGAGAATATTGATAAACACTTGATTGAGTTGACCTGGATAACATTCTACTTTAGGTAACCTACTCAATTGTTTATTCACTTCAATAGCGGGTCGGTTGGGCTTTTTATTGAGGCGATTCTGTAAAAGTATCAAGGTACTCTCCAACCCCTGATGTAAATCAGTTGTCTTCATCTGGGCTTCATTCAAGTGGGAAAAATGCTGGAGCGATCGCACAATGTCTTGAACCCGAACAACGCCTTCTCGAATCGAGTTGAGGGCTTTGGGAAAATCTGTCCTGAGAAAGTCAAGCTCAACCGCTTCCATTTGCTCTTGAATCGGGGCAACAGGGTGAGGATAATACTGTTGATAGAGATCAATCAATTTGAGCAAATCATACCCATATTGATGGGCAAAGCTAACATTTCCGGAAATAAAACCAATGGGATTATTAATCTCATGGGCAATACCCGCCACTAACTGTCCTAAGGATGCCATTTTTTTCGTTTGTACCAACTGCGCTTGGGTATTTTTAAGTTCACACAAGGCAATTTCTAACTGATACGCTTTTTTCCGTTCCCGCGCTTCTGACTCCCGTAAAGCGTCCTCCGCTTGTCTGCGATCACTAATATCCCGATGAGTCCCTGTCATCCTTACCGGGTTCCCTGCTTCATCCCACTCAAAGACTTTACCACGAGACAGAATCCACTTCCATTCCCCGGTTTTACATCGCATCCGGAATTCAACTTCATAGATAGGAATTAATCTATCTATATAAGCCTTTAATACGGCTTTAACTCTGGATAAATCCTCAGGATGCACTAATTGTTCAAATGCCTGAAAATTATCGTCGATTTCGTCTTCTGCATACCCCAGCATCGCTTTCCACTGCGGATTAAAATAAATATCTCCAGTGATTAATTGCCAATCCCATAATCCCAAATCACTCCCAGATAACGCCATTTGCAGTCGTTCTTCGGAAATGCGTAAGGCGGATTGGGTTAACACCTGTTCCGTAATATCATTTAGGGTTCCTGTGGTTCCCGAAACCGTACCATCGGCGGCAAAATTTGTCCGTGCATGTACCTCTAACCAACGAATGTCACCCGATTTTGTCACACAGCGCACCGTAGGGCGACAGGATTGTTGAACTCCAGTAATCAGCGCATCAAAGTTGTCTCGCCCCTTTTGCCAGTCATCCGGATGAATACCGTTTAAAAATGATGTACCGATACTTTCAGCGATTGAAAATCCGCTAATTTCTGTCCAAGCCCGATTCAGAAATGTCCAATGTCCTTGGGTATCGGTTTGGAAAATGACTTCTTTGACATTATCGATAACCGACTGATATTTTTCCTGATTCAGACGTTGGGATTCTTGGCGTTGCTGATTGTCAATAGCATGACGTAATGCCCGAATTAATCGGTAACTTTTGAGATTTTCTGTTACCTGATCATCCGGTGTCCCCGCTTGGATAACTTGCAGGGTTAAGGGTTCATCCTGGTTAGCTTTTAATCCGAGAATTGGCAGGGTTAAGCCCAACTGTTTTATCTGAGTAACCGTATCAAAAACGTGAGGATCAGCGTGGGACAAATGAACGACGAGAAGATCAAACGCTTCCTGACTTAATCGGGTTAGGGCTTGACAACTCTGCCTAACTTGTTGAATAATAAACGAATATCTAATTTCAGAACATAATCCTTCTCCCAATAGTTTTATCGTTTGGTAACCATCTTCGACGATGAGAACCTTCAGCGATATAGTGTTGGGGTTTTGGGTAGGGTCTAGCACCGATAACATAAGATTTGCCTAAGAACCTGTTTCTACTCAGTTTGACTGTTATTTAAAAGGGAAGATCAGGCTGTAGTAAATTAAACTGTGACAGTTTATAAACTGAACTACAGTTGTACACGCCTACTCTCGGTCTAATTTCTATTCAGAATGTTTTCAAAGCTCTGCCAATTTATTCAAATCCAGATAAAATTTCTAATTGACTCTCTCTAGATAGAACGTCAGTTCCTTAATCGCAGTTAGGGATTAAAATTCGTCAAAATTAGTCCGCCCAAAATTTATTCTCTGTAGCTATTGTTACTCTTTATCAGGAACTTCAGCCGACAATTTTGCTTACTGAACAGGTACTCTAGAGAAAGCAAGACGACACCCACATAGTCGGTCGATAGCCTAGTATCAGTGATTCGTGATCAGCAACCGTAAGTGCATCTATGAATGTTTACTGGGTTACGGCTTGTTACAGGGTCACTGCTTTTTACCGCACTATACTAGTTCTTCCCTTAGACCTTTTTAGACGTTTTTCCCTGAACTTGATCAAAGTTGTGACTTCATGATAGTTAGGGATTCGGTCATCAATTCATATTTTTAATATTAATTTAATTTATACTTAATATAAGTTAAAGATATAAAGTTCCTATTCGTTGTTCGTTGTCATTTACCGGGGGTAGTTGACTCCACAAACCGAGAGCGGTGGGAATCATCAAAAGGAAGAATGGGCTAGTGTAGCCGCTTTTTCGTAGAATAACTCCACAGTCTGATTTTAAGTGGTTATGAACAGAATTCATCAACTCTTTAAACTCGTTGTGATCGCGATCGCATTCACATTAGTTCCCCTAATTTATGCTCCATCCGCCTTAGCGCAAACCACACCCCCAATGGCTCAAGCCATTGTCACAAGCACCTCAGATCCAACCCAATTCATGGGAACCGTTAAATTTACCAAAACCCCAACCGGAATGCAAATTGTTGCACTCTTTGACCGCCACTCGAACCCCCGGTTCATCATCGACCAGTAACAGTTGTGCTGACATCTACCACATCCATTTCTTCCACTTGAAACTTACCTTCTTGCGTTGCGCCACATACCGTGAAAACTTAGACCCAGCTACAGCACGAATTTTACTGGGTCAAGCCGTGTTCAAGAGCATAGCGGACTAACTCGGTGCGGCTATTGGTTCCAGTTTTGCTAAACAAGCGACTGACATATTTCTCTACATTGCGGACACTGGTTTCCAGGCGGCGGGCAATTTCTTTATTCATCAGCCCTTGGGCAACCAAATCCAGAACACTTTGCTCTCGCGGCGTAAAGTCAATGCGGATGGGTGGGGGAGTTTGAGAAATATTACCCCGTTGAGCCAACATTTCCCGAATCGCAGTTAGCTCTTTTTCGATATTCCCTAAATCCGCTGTACCCGCCGTTTCCTGAGCCGTGGTAGCACGACGTTCCAGCAAATTCTCCACAATGGCGACTAATTCATCCGTATCAAATGGTTTAGACAAATAAGCATCACAACCTGCCTGATAGCCTTGAATCCGGTCTGTGGTCATGCCTCTAGCTGTGAGAAAGACCACTGGCAGTGATTTGAAACGAGGGTCTTCTCGCAGTTTCTTAAGAAACTGATACCCATCAACTTGAGGCATCATAACATCGGTGATTACAAGATCAGGTGTTTTTTGTTGCAACATTTGCCATGCATCATTGGCATTACTGGCAACATCGACAGTAAACCCTCCCACCTCTTCTAAATAGGCGGGGACTGATTCCCGAATCCCCGGTTCGTCATCGACCAGTAACAGTTGTGCTGACATCTCTCACTTCCTTTGCCATTCTTTATCCCAATGTAATGGAAATTTATAATAACGGCGTAGAACTCACCAGTTCAACCCCAGCGTTGAGGGGGACACCGGACTCAAATCATTACTCTAGTTGGGGTAGAAGTCTCGCTTCGTGCCTCTATTCCCGCCGTTTTTTGAGTTTTTCTTTCTTTGGAGAGAGTCAACTTTCTCCCTTACCCTCTTGAAAAGAGTTCCACACAAGCGGACACTAGGACTTGAGAGTCTATCGGCATTCCAGAGGTGTTTCGTGAAAAGAGTATTAGGTATCATTCTCGGAGGTGGCGCGGGCACCCGCCTTTATCCATTAACCAAATTGCGGGCTAAACCGGCTGTTCCTTTGGCGGGTAAGTACCGCCTGATTGACATTCCGGTCAGTAACTGCATCAACTCCGAGATCTATCAAATTTACGTTCTTACCCAATTTAACTCAGCGTCTTTGAATCGGCACATTACCCGTGCCTATAACTTTGCTGGCTTTACCGACGGATTTGTTGAAGTTCTAGCTGCCCAGCAAACTGCTGAAAATCCTAGCTGGTTTCAGGGCACAGCAGACGCGGTTCGTCAATATTTGTGGCTCCTAGAGGAGTGTGATGTTGATGAATATATCATTCTGTCCGGCGACCATCTCTATCGGATGGACTATCGCCATTTCGTGGAACACCACCGTGAAACGAAAGCTGATATCACCCTCTCTGTAGTGCCTATCGGTGAAAAACTGGCAACCAGTTTTGGTTTGATGAAAATTGATCACACCGGCAGGGTAATTGATTTCAGTGAAAAGCCCAAAGGGGATGCGCTGAAGCAAATGCAGGTAGATACGACAGTTTTAGGGTTGAAACCCGATGAGGCAAAGGAAAAACCCTATATTGCCTCGATGGGAATTTACGTCTTTAGTAAAGAGGCGTTGATTAAGTTGTTGCAAGCCAACCCCGAACAAACCGATTTCGGTAAAGAAATCATCCCAGGGGCATCAGGAGATCATAACGTTCAAGCCTACTTGTTCAACGACTACTGGGAAGACATTGGTACCATTGAAGCGTTCTATGAGGCTAATCTAGCGTTAACTCGCCAACCCCAGCCACCGTTTAGTTTCTACGACAAAGAGGCACCGATTTATACTCGCGCCCGTTATTTGCCTCCGACTAAACTTTTGGATAGTCATGTGACGCAATCGATTGTGGGAGAAGGTTGTATTCTTAAAGATTGTCGTATCCATCACTCGGTATTGGGAGTTCGCTCTCGCATTGAAGCGGGTTGTGTGATTGAAGACACTCTGATTATGGGATGTGACTTCTATGAACCCTTTGCCGAACGTCAATCCAACGTAGAAACCGGACGTGTCCCCTTAGGGATTGGTGCAGGAACCACAGTTCGCCGTGCCATCATTGACAAAAATGCTCGCATTGGTCACGATGTTCAAATTGTCAACAAAGATCACGTTGAGGAAGCTGAACGTGAAAAACAAGGCTTTTTGATCCGTAATGGCATTGTCGTTGTCCTCAAAAATGCCGTAATTCCCGATGGAACAGTCATTTAGGTCTTGATTAATGACTAGGGAGATGAGGAAAAGAAAGTGTTAAGTTTACTCAGATCTCGATCTGTTTGCTTCCTCATCTCTCTTGTCTCCCGAAACAGGATACCGGGAAATCCCCACTGTTTAGTTAACAGAAGCTACGCTAATTTAACGATTATTAGCCATCGACACTGAGTTAGGGTTATGCTTTATAGGTTGAGGTAAGGCATGATGGGAAAAATGCCGCTGCTTCTCTATTTGAAGCGTCAGGTGTGGAAATTGCGATCGCGTGAGTGAGAAAGATCCGAACTTAAACCCATGCTGGGGTTTGTTACTCTAGCTTTGAGGTAGAGACCTATTAGCCCAGTTTATCGATTAAATCCTTGGAGTAGAGGAGAAACCCTTCATGGCTGCAACTGACTTTAAAGACTACTATGCCGTCCTAGGAGTGAGCAAGACGGCTAGTGCGGATGAAATTAAAAAGAGTTTTCGACGTCTGGCGCGGAAATACCACCCAGACATGAACCCGGGTGACAAACAAGCCGAGGCTCGATTTAAAGAAGTGAATGAAGCCTACGAAGTCTTGTCTGACCCCGAAAAACGCAAGAAATACGATCAGTTTGGTCAGTACTGGAAGCAAGCCGGAGTTGGTGGATACCCTGGAACCGGGGGTGCTAATGTTGATTTCGGTAATTTTGATTTTGGTCAATACGGTAGTTTTGACGAGTTTATTAACGAACTTCTAGGGCGCTTTAATACAGCCGCTACAGGGACGCCAGGAGGGGCGGGAAGTCGTCGAACCTACACCTATCGCTCTACTCCAGGCGGTGCCACGGGTGCTGGCTTTAATGACTTTACCAGTGGCTTTGGTGGCTTTAATGATTTCGCTGGCTATGAAAGTGGCAAAGCAGCAGCAGGAGCTGATCGGGAAGCTACAATTACATTGAGCTGGTCTGACGCCTTCCGGGGTACGCAAAAACGGATTAATTTGGGTAGTGAAGTCATCGAAGTGCGGATTCCGCCCGGTGCTAAACCAGGAAGTCGGATTCGGGTTCGAGGTAAGGGTCAAGTGAGCCAATACAACCAGCAACGGGGTGATTTGTACTTAATTGTAGACCTGAAACCTCATGCCTTTTTCCAGTTCGAGGGTGATAACCTCTTGTGTGAAGTGCCAGTGATGCCCGATGAGGCAGTCTTGGGTGCCACGATTGAGGTGCCGACTCCGGATGGTAAAGTGAGTGTCAATGTGCCAGCCGGGATTCGCTCAGGTCAATCATTACGGTTGCGCGGTAAAGGCTGGACTCAACCGAAAGGTGGACGCGGTGATCAACTGGTGCGGATTGTCATCGCTACACCAAAAGATATCACGTCAGTTGAGCGGGAGTACTATGAAAAAATCCGGGAAAGCCGTCATTTCGATCCCCGCAGCTATTTGTCTCAGGTACGTCTTTAGAGCGGTGTGGGGGGAGTTGTAAGGTTTGACCCCTCGCTTCGCTAACGTGAACATCTCCCCCATCTCCGGATTTTTACCAGACAATGGTAACTGTTTAGACAGATGTGATACAATGAAGGTTTTTAGGGTACAGGACTGTCGGGTGCATCCCTTTGGGGCTTGGTAAAGATAAATAAACTTAACCGGATAGTAAATCAAAATACGTAACGGATTTATAACGTTTTTTAAACTTATTCATGGATTCCGTCACAGTAATGGGAATTTGTATTAGCTTATGATTAGATAGCCCAAAAACTGTATGCATTGTCATATCATGTCTAATTGAACCTGTGAATGAGAAACGGACGCAGGAATCTGGAGAGACGGAAACAAGCCGTGTTTTTTTATTGGCAAAGTTTGACATGATATAATCACCAAGTTCAGTGCGTCTGGGAAAAAGAAAAAGTAGAGATAAATAGCGAGCGATAACCAGGTAAGAAAAATCGCTGCGCTTTAGCTTCTCTGAAGACAGGGGAAAAGGGTTTCGGAGCTAGTCTAGTCTGGAATTTGGCATGAGTGAAGGAGGCTAACTCTTGTCTGAATCTCCCGTCAAAGTTAAATATTTTTTACAGCCATTCCTCTAAAGGTGAAAAAATAAATAATAATTTGAGGGTTATGATCGAGAAAATGCCTCAATTGATCATCGAATTGGCATGAGTCAACTTATGAAAAGATTCGATTTAAAAAAGTCCCAATGGATGAACATTGCGAAAAAGAATTATCAGCCTGGAAAATTAACATGGACAGGCAATAGTCCGGATCAACTAAAATGGATGCGGATATTGTATGAGACACTTCCCTGCATTTATTTCACCCTTAATTTTGATGGGGTGATTTTGGATGTAAGTCAGTTCGGTGCAGCCTATTTGGGGTATGATTTTTGGGAGTTAGTCCAAAAGCCAATTCATCGGCTTTTTGATCCAGAAAGCCAATGCCGATATCAAGCCCTATTGACTCATCTAAGCCAGCATCCGACTGAAATTCATCGATGGGAAACTCGGTTAATTGCTAAAGATGGCAGGATGATTTGGCTTAAGGCAAAAACCCGTTTGCTGCCGATAACCGCCTCGAATTCGGTGATCAGTCTCGTTTGTGAAGAGATGACAGAGGCTAAGTCCCCAGCGTCGCTCCCAACTCCCGATCGCAATCATGATGAAGCTGTTTTAATCACCAATGACAACGGGGATTTTACCTATATTTGTCCTAATATAACCTCTATTTTTGGTTATTCTTTGTCGGAAGTCCGCGCTCTGGGTAATATTACTCACCTGCTGGGCAACTTACCCTGGAATTGGCAAGCTTTAGCTGTCGCGGGAAATGTTCGTAATGTTGAAGTAGAAATTACTGATAAGACAGGCAAACCTCGTACTGTATTGGTTAATGTTAAGCCAGTTTCTATCCAGGGAGGAACAATACTTTATCGCTTGCGGGATAGCACGAATCGCCAGTTCGTTGCAGACAAGTGGCAACCTGAGGCTGATCGGTTAGCACCTAGCCTAGCCGATCCGACAACGGAACAACTAAGTAAGACTAACTACACCCAAGACATTCTGCAAGAGAGTGAAGCCCGATTCCGCACGATGGCAGATAATGCCCCTGTGCTGTTATGGATGTCCGGTACAGATGGGTTATGTACGTTTTTTAATCAGGGCTGGTTGCGGTTTACTGGACGCACTCTGGAACAAGAACTAGGTAATGGTTGGGCTGAGGGGGTGCATTCTGACGACTTATCATCTTGTTTAGAGACGTATCAGCAGGCGTTTAATGCTCGTCAAACCTTTCGGATGGAATATCGCCTCCGACGAGCCGATAAAGAATATCGCTGGATTTTAGATACAGGAACGCCTCGATTTACGCCTAGTGGTCAGTTTTTAGGGTATATCGGATCGTGCATCGATATTACCGATCGCAAGCAAACCGAAACAGCCGTGCAACAGCAATATCTGCGGGAGCGGTTAATTGGGGCGATCGCGCAACGGATTCACTATTCCTTAGATTTAGACGAGATTCTCAATACTACCGTCGCCGAAGTGCGGCAAATTTTGGCGTGCGATCGCGTGCTGGTGTTTCGCCTCTATGGAGATGGGAGTGGTGTCGTGGAAGTCGAATCCGTTGACGTGAACTGGAAGCCGATTTCCGGAACCGTGATCAACGATCGCTACTTTGCCGAAGACTATATCCACCTTTACCAAAAAGGGCGGGTTCAATCCGTCGAAGATATTTATAACGCTGGGTTAACCGACTGTCATATTGAATTACTCGCTCAATTCCAAGTTAGAGCCAACCTGGTTATCCCCATTGTCCATGAGGAACGCCTGTGGGGATTACTGGTGGCTCAACAGTGCCAAACCCCCCGAAAATGGCAACCTTGGGAAATCGAATTATTGCAAACGCTTTCCACCCATACAGCCATTGCCATTCAACAATCGGAACTTTATCAGCAAGCCCAAATTGAAATCCACCAACGCCAACAAGCAGAAGCAACCCTGCGACAACAAGTTCAGCGAGAGCAGTTAGTCGGGGCGATTACTCAACACATCCGTCAATCGCTGAACTTAGAGGATATTCTCGAACGCACCGTGGCGGAGGTGCGACAAGTTCTGCAAACGGATCGGGTGATTATTTTGCGCTTTAATCCCGACTGGAGTGGTGAGGTGGTGGTTGAATCCGTCGATCCGCGCTGGTGTTCGATTTTAGGCAACCGCATCTATGACCCCTGTTTTGAGAAAACCTATATCTCACGCTACCAACAAGGTCGAGTGAGAACCCTAGACGATATCTATGCAGCTAATCTGAGTCAATGTTATATTGACTTACTCGCCAAGTTCCAGGTAAGGGCTAACCTGGTTGTGCCAATTGTTCACAGTACCAAACCCCTACCTATCCCACAGTCCCAAGCCGATGTCAAAACCCCCAGCCAAAGCCCAACCCGCTTATGGGGACTACTGATTGCCCATCACTGTAGCCAACCCCGGAACTGGCAATCCTTTGAGATTGACTTACTCGACGGGTTAGCCTCTCAGGTGGCGATCGCCATTCAACAAAGCCAACTCTACGAACAGGCAAAATCTCTGTTCTGGCGAGAGCGAGTCCTCAATCAAGTGACTCAAGCCATCCGGCGTTCATTGGATGTAACTACGGTTTTTGAGACAGCCGTCCAGGAGATTGGCGAACTCTTACCCGTGGATCGGGCGGAAATTGTCCAATATGTGCCGGAACGCCAGTGTTGGTTATCGGTGGCAGACTATCGCCGCTCTCTAGAGGAAAAGAGTACTCTGGGACAGGAAATTCCTGATCAAAATCATCCTTTGGCTGAACGACTCAAGCAATTAGAAATTATTCGCATCGAGGATACGAGTACATTTAACCAAGGTTTAGCTCAAGACTTTCCAGGAGCTTGGTTATGGGTTCCTTTACACTTTAATTCTCAGATATTAGGGAGTTTAACCTTAGGCAAAACCAATCATCCCGATTCCTGGCAAGACTCAGAGGTGGAATTAATCGTCGCCATTGCTGACCAAGTCGCGATCGCGATCGGTCAAAGTCAACTGTACCATCAGGCTCAGTATCACCTCAAACGAGAACAAGCGATTAATCACCTCACTCATGCGATTCGTTGCTCCCTCGACTTACAAACGATTTTTTCTACCGCCACTCAGGAAATTGAGAACCTTTTGCAAGTGGATCGCGCTCAAATTATCCAGTATGTGCCAGAACGCCAACTCTGGGTGAATGTAGCCGAGTCCTGTCGCGATGAATGTTTACCCAAAGCCTTGGGTGTAGAAATTCCCGATGAAAATAATCCTCTGGCTGAACGAATCAAACGCTTAGAAGTGGTGCGGATTAATGATACCCGCTGTTTTGTAGACGCAACTAATACAGCCATCGTGCAACAGTTTCCGGGGGCGTGGTTGTTGGTTCCCCTGCACTGTGGTAACTCGGTTTGGGGCGCTCTAGGGCTGATGATGGATAATCGAGCCTACAATTGGCAAGACGCCGAGGTGGAGTTGATTTGTACCATCGCCGATCAATTAGCGATCGCACTCCAACAAGCGGAACTCTACAAACAAAGTCGCAAGGCGGAAGCCAAAGCATTAACCCACGCCCAACAGCTTGAGCAAACTGTTACCAAACTCCAGAAAACCCAAGCGCAGTTGGTGCAAAGTGAAAAAATGTCCAGTTTAGGGCAGTTAGTCGCGGGAGTTGCCCATGAAATCAATAATCCAGTTAACTTTATTTATGGTAATTTAGTCCATGCCAGTGACTATGCTACTGATCTTTTAGGGTTAATCGAACTCTATCAACAGCAATATCCCCAGATCACCCCCGAAATCCAGTCCGAAATGGACGCGATCGATCTGGAATTTTTGATAGAAGACTTGCCTAAACTTCTGGATTCGATGAAAGTCGGAGCAGAGCGGATTTGTGAAATTGTCTACTCCCTGCGGAATTTTTCTCGTATCGCTGAAGCGGAAATGAAAGCCGTAGATATTCATGAGGGGATTAATAGTACCCTGATGATTCTGCGAAACCGACTCAAAGCACGAGGCGAGAATCCGGGCATTCAGGTGATTAAAGAGTATGGTGAACTGACGAAGGTTGAATGTTACGCCGGACAGATTAACCAAGTGTTTATGAATTTGTTAGTCAATGCCATTGATGCCATTGATGAGCAAAACAAAAAGCGGTCATTGGACGAACTTAAAGCCAACCCCAGCACAATTCGAGTGCAAACTGAAATTGTAGATAACCAAGAGGTCGCGATCCGAATTATTGATAATGGTCCCGGAATGACGGAGGAAGTTCAGCAACAACTATTTCATCCCTTCTTTACAACTAAACCTGTGGGGACAGGGACAGGTTTAGGATTATCGATTAGCTATCAAATCGTCGTTGAAAAACATGGGGGTCAGCTTTTCTGTCACAGTAATTTAGGACAGGGAACCGAGTTTGTACTCCAAATTCCAGTGCGTCAACATCTGGGGAAAGGATAGAAGGGGAGATGGGGAAGCAGGGGAAGCAGGGGAAGCTGGGGGAGCGGGGGAAGCAGGGGGAGCGGGGGAAGCGGGGGAAGTAGGGGAAGCAGGGGAAGCAGGGGAAGTAGGGGAAGCAGGGGAAGCAGGGGAAGTAGGGGAAGCAGGGGAAGCAGGGGAAGCAGGGGAAGCAGGGGGAGCGGGGGAAGCAGGGGAAGCGGGGGAAGCAGGGGAAGCGGGGGAAGCGGGGGAAGATAGAGGAGTTTACTCAGAACGTTCCCTGTTAACTGTTCACTGTTAACTGTTCCCTGTTCCCTGTTTCCTGTTCCCTGTTCCCTGACATAAGACCAACTACTCAAGGTTTGAGAGTAGCTTCTCCATCTCAGCATTTGGCGATAAGAATGAAAACAAATGTTTAAAGCGGAGTTTGCCTTGTTTATCAATCAAAAACTGAGCAGGTAAAGGCGCTCCCAGTGCTTGACCGACTTGATAGGCTTGGAAGGTGCGACAACTTGGATCACTCAACAGGGGCATTTTTAACCCTAAATCCTTGACCACAGTTTTGCTTTGCTGAAAATCGGTACTCGTTATCATTAACACCTCTACCCCCTTCTGAGTAAATTGCTCGTATTGCTCATTCATCGCCTGAATATGGGGATAGCAAAGGGGGCAATATTGCTTTTCGGTAAAAATTCGGGTAAATGCCAGCAGAACCGGTTGCTGTTCTCGGTAACTGGATAATCTCACCTGACGATTATTCGTGATATCCGGTAGTTCAAAATCCGGAGTCAGTTGTCCTAATCTCAAAGGATTGGTAGCCGGGATGGGAAAAAAATTACGCAGAAAACGCTCGTTGAATAAACCCCTAAAGTCAGTTGATGTTAGCATTGGCTGAATCTGATCCAACAACTTATTTTATAGTAAAAGGCAGATGGTAAATAGTTTTTTAATCTGTCTTAGCCTTTACAACAACAGCTATAACGGCAAAGGGCGCACGTCGGTGCGCCCCTACCGGGTATCTTTTGGTAAAGGTTAAACGGCTGAGAAGTAAACTTTGGACTTAACCGGGTCAGGAACCATGGTTTTGTCACCGGGTTGCCAACCTTGAGGGCAAACTTCGTCTGGATGCGCTTGAACGTATTGAATCGCTTTCAGAGTCCGCAACACTTCATCTACATTCCGACCAAAAGAGAGGTTGTTGATGGTCGAATGCTGAATGATACCATCTTTGTCGATAATAAACAATCCCCGTAGGGCTACACCTGCATCGGGGTCAAGAACGTTATAAGCGGTACTGATTTCTTTCTTGATGTCAGAAACTAGAGGATAATTGAGATCACCCACACCACCACTCTTGCGATCGGTTTGAATCCAAGCGAGGTGAGAGAATTCACTGTCCACGGAGATGGCGAGAACTTGAGTCCCAACTTCTTTAAATTCACTAAAGCGATCGCTAAATGCTGTAATCTCTGTGGGACAGACAAAGGTGAAGTCTAGTGGATAGAAGAATATGACTACATATTGACCCCGGTAGTCGGACAGTTTGATGGTCTTAAATTCTTGATCGACGACCGCCGTCGCGCTGAAGTCAGGAGCAGGTTGACCAACTCGCAGACATCCTTCCATGAAATTATCCTCCTTGAATGTTTTGCTGTATGCGTTCGCTATAGCTTATCAGTTTTAGTCAATTATTTACGAACTGTTACGACTATATCATAGTCATAACGATTGTGAGAAAGCATGACGGCTAAAGTACAAATGATGAAGTCAGGGTATTTTATTGACGCCAGTGCAATCTCGGAAGACGCCGATATCCGCTAAACTAGACTATTTTAAGCAACATTTTTGGGTTTCTTGGCTTGATAAGCCGTGTATAAGCGACGCGGAAAGTTCTGCGACAACTGGTTAGGTGTTCTGTTGGGAGAAAAACGTTGTGGTGCATTATTTAGATCGACGGGAATGGCTGCTCACGAATGGATTAGGCAGTTTTGCTAGTGGTACGGTATGTGATGCTCGTACTCGCACCTATCACGGATGGTTGATTGCTGCGCTCGATCCTCCCCGACAACGGACGTTATTATTCTCTCATTTGGATACCAGTCTGGAGATCGGGGGCAAGATTTGGGCGCTTTCGACCAATTTCTGGAATGGGGGTAAAACGATTGATCCGGTAGGCTATCAATTTTTGCGTTCTTTTGACACTGATCCTGTTCCTCACTGGGTTTGGGGATACCAGCAATGGCAATTGACACGTCAACTGGTTATGCCTTACGGGTTAGTTGAGGATGAGGAAGGGTTTCGGGAAACGCGCCAGTTTTGCCACCGGATTCTGATTCAGTATCGTTATCAAGGTAGTGAGGTGGCAACCTTAAGGTTACGTCCTTTGATTGCCGATCGCAACTTTCATCACCAGCAATTCGACGAAGAAAATTTACAATTCTCTCAATTAATTGGACATCAATGCCTTTACCTGCAAGCCATGCGCCCGGATCAAGTGGGTACGCCTTGGCAGTTGGGTTGGAGTGTAGGAGAGTATCAACCGGATGAATTGTGGTATTGGAATTACTACTATCCTGAAGAAAACCAGCGCGGGTTAGGCGATCGCGAAGACCTCTATAGTCCTGGCTATCTTACTATTTCTCTGGAACCGGGCGCAACCGTTACGTTGGAAGCGCGAGTGGGATGTCCTCAAGATACAGCAGCGCTCCAGTTAAATGCTCAAGTGTTTGAGGCGGCGGTGCAAGGGGAAAAAGAGCGACAAAATCAGTTAGTGGCTATAGCAGCAGGGGGAGCTGGGGAAGCTGGGGGAGCTGGGGGAGCAGGGGGAGCAGGGGGAGCTGGGGAAGCTGGGGGAGCTGGGGAAGCTGGGGGAGCTGGGGGAGCTGGGGAAGCTGGGGGAGCTGGGGAAGCTGGGGGAGCTGGGGAAGCTGGGGGAGATGAGTGGGAGAAGATTTGGCGTCAGTTACTCAAAGCTGGCGATCAGTTTATTGCCTGGTGCGCCTCGATTAGTAGTCCAACGGTGATGGCTGGCTATCCCTGGTTTAATGATTGGGGGCGGGATACACTGATTGCTTTGCCCGGATTGGCATTAGCGACAGGACGTTTTACTTTAGCCAGGGGACTACTCAAAACCTTTGGCAATTATTGTCGCGATGGTTTAATTCCCAATACCTTTCCCGATGCAGAAAGTGACCCGATTTATAACAGTATTGATGCGTCTTTGTGGTGGCTGGAAACCCTAGGACTGTATTTGGAAATCACCCAAGATTGGGATTTTTTGATTGAGCAATATCCAACGGTGCGAAAAATCTACAAAGCTTATACGGCAGGTACTCGTTACAATATTCAAGTTGACGCCGTAGATGGACTGCTAACCTGGGACGCGCCGGATGTGGCGATTACGTGGATGGATGTAGTGCTGGATGGTCAACCGATTACACCTCGTCTGGGAAAAGTGATTGAAATTAATGCGCTTTGGTATTCAGCGTTGTGTTGGATTGGTAAATGGACTGAAAAAATGGCAACGGGGGCGGTTAAGGATCGGGTGCGTTTGTTGCACCATACTCAACATTATATCCAGCAAGCACAACAGGTAAAAACGTCATTGCAGCGGTTTTGGAATCCCGATAAAAAATACTTTTATGACACCATAGAACCCGATGATCACCGCAATTCTCAAATTCGCCCCAATGCGGTAGTGGCACTGTCTCTGTATCATTGTGGCTTTGCAGAGAATCAAGCGCGACAGGCTTTGCAAGTAGCACGCGATCGCTTGTTAACTCCCTACGGTTTGCGAAGCCTTGATCCGGCTGACTCTGAGTACATTGGTTATTATAATGGCGATCGCTGGCATCGGGATAGTGCTTACCACCAAGGAACGGTTTGGAGTTGGCTGATTGGACCCTTTTGTCGGGCGTGGAAACGTTTCTACCCCACAGAACCGCTTCCCTTTGACTGGAAACCTTTGCTAGATCACCTACAGCATCAAGCCTGTATTGGCTCTATTTCCGAGATTTTCGATGGAGACGAACCCCATCTCCCCCAAGGCGCGATCGCCCAAGCTTGGTCTGTGGCAGAATTAATTCGTTGCTTTAGGGAATAGGGAAATAAGTCATTTGTCATTTGTCATTTGTCATTCGTCATTGGTCATTTGTCATTTGTCATTCGTCATTTGTCATTTGTCATTTGTCATTCGTCATTTGTCATTCGTCATTCGTCATTTGTCATTTGTAGGGGCGGGTTTAGGGACTTCATTCACTTTGTTCCCATTAACTGAACAACAAAACCCGCCCTAACCCCACCATTAACTCACGCCGAAGTCCAAGGTGTTCTCTAATCTCAACCGTTCACTTGAGTTTTGTCCGACTACTTATGACGCCAACTCCAACCGATTACGATAGCCCCTGGAAAGATGCCATAGAAAACTACTTTGAAGACTTCATCGCCTTCTTTTTACCTGAAGCGCAGCCGGAAATTGATTGGAGTCGAGGTTACGAATTTTTAGATAAAGAACTGCAACAAGTGGTGCGCGATGCTGAAGTAGGGCGGCGTTTAGCTGATAAGCTAGCCAAGGTTTACTTACTCACGGGTGAAGAAGCTTGGGTTTTAATCCACATTGAAGTTCAAAGCCAAGAAGAAACTAACTTTGCGGAACGGATGTTCGTTTACCATTACCGCATTTTTGACCGTTATAAGCGCAACGTTGCCAGTTTAGCGATTTTGGGAGATGAACGATCTACCTGGAGACCTAATCAGTATGGTTATCAGCTATGGGCAAGTGAGATTCAGTTTAACTTTCCCGTGGTGAAATTGCTAGACTATTCCCAGAGGTGGTCAATCCTAGAGACTTCCCGCAATCCCTTTGCTACCGTCGTCATGGCGCATTTACAAGCCCAAGAAACCAGGAATAATAGAATTAGGCGTAAATCATTAAAACTGGCTCTAATTCGGGGATTGTACGAACGGGGCTATGAGCGAGAAGATATAATCAACTTATTCCATTTTATAGACTGGGTAATGAGCTTACCTCAAGAGTTGGAAAATGAATTTTGGACGGAATTAGGTCAGTACGAGGAGGAAAGGAGAATGCCTTATATTACCAGTGTTGAAAGGATTGGAATTCAAAAAGGTCGTCAAGAGGGTCGTCAAGAAGGTCGTCAAGAGGGAATCAGAGAAGGGCTGTTGGCAGGAATTGAATTGGGCTTAGGCTTGAAATTTGGTAGGGAAGGGTTAAACCTATTCCCGGAAATTTTGTTAATTCAGAATGTGGAAAACTTAAGGGCAATTCTTACAGGACTAAAAACCATAAATACTCTAGAGGAACTGCGTCCGTTGTGGCATAAGACGGAGGGAATACGGCAAGGACTATTAGAAGGTATAGAAATATGTTTAAGATTGAAGTTTGGCAGCGAACCGTTAGACATCTTAGCCGAAATCTCGGAAATTCAGGATGTGGAACAGTTACGAGCAATCCTAGCAGCGCTACCAGCCGTAAACACAATTGAGGAACTGCGTCAAGTTTATCAACCTAAGTAGCTCACAAGGGTAATAAAATAACCTACACCTGTAAGCTTTCCCCACCCCCCTGTCACCAATAATTTACTCTAAGCAAGATCCCCGAATTCTTGGAGAAGTCCGGGATCTGTCTGTGTAATATTTTTTAATCATAATATAGATATCATATAATACAATATAGACTTGCAGTCAGTTATTGGCTGTTTGTTTTTACTTTATATCAAACAATAAACACCCATGAAAGTCGCTGTTTTCAATGCCAAATCCTACGACCGAAATTTTCTAGAAACTGCCAACGCGAATTATAATCATGACCTCGTTTTTTTGGAACCCCGCCTGACTCAGGAAACCACCGCCTTAGCCGTCGGGTTTCCGGCGGTGTGCGTGTTTATCAACGATCAGCTTGATAAAACAACCTTGCGGGTGCTGGCTGCACAGGGGACGAAGCTGATTGCTACACGTTCTGCGGGGTTCAACCATATTGATTTAAATGCGGCGGCTGAGTTTGGCATAACTGTGGTGCGAGTTCCCGCCTATTCACCTTATGCTGTCGCTGAACATACCGTCGGACTCATTTTAACCCTTAACCGTAAAATTCATCGCGCTTATAACCGGGTGCGAGAAGGAAATTTTTCCCTGGATGGATTCATGGGATTTGATTTACATGGGCGAACGGTAGGGATTGTCGGTACGGGTAAAATTGGTTTCCTGGTTGCCCAGATTCTGCATGGATTTGGTTGTCAATTACTGGCGTATGATTTGTATCCGAATCCTGATTGTGAAGCATTGGGGGTCAAGTATGTTGATCTCCAAGAACTCTTCGCGACTTCCGATATTATCTCTCTCCATTGTCCGTTAACACCCCAAACCCGTCATCTGATCAATGCCCAATCATTGGCGCAAATGAAATCAGGCGTAATGCTGATTAACACCAGTCGCGGCGCACTTATTGATACGCAAGCCGTTATTGATGCGCTCAAGTCTCGAAAAATTGGCTATCTAGGTTTAGATGTTTACGAACAAGAATCTAATTTGTTCTTTGAAGATTTGTCTACAGAAGTGATTGAAGATGATGTTTTTCAACGACTACTAACATTTCCTAACGTTTTGATTACAGGTCATCAAGCCTTTTTTACTGAAGATGCTTTGCAAAATATTGCTCAGACAACCTTATCTAACATTAGCGATATCGAGTCGGGTCGTCCTTGTCCTAATGAGGTGAGCGCCCAGCGTGTTGTTGCAACTAAGTCTTGATAAACCGAAAGCGTTGAACCAGGAATTACCGTTAATTGTCAACCCAGACGTGTTATAGTACGTCCCTACAAAAATTAAACGACGAAAATTAAACGTTTTATGGTAAGTAGGTGGGGACAATTAAAGTTAACGGCGGAGAACTCACTCCCTTGAGAAGCAAGCTACGTCATTTGTAAGGGTTGGAGGAACATTCACAAAATTTAACATATTTCGATTTTACGGCTATAGACCCAAAGATAGAGAATGACAGAAATTTCTCATGGCTACTGTTATTACACAGGATTAGAAAGTGCTATATGCGCTCACAACTTGACTTGACCCTGTTCCTTGTTCCTTATTCAGTGACCGCTCAAAAGTCTATCAAAACTTTATGAAGTAAATTTTTCAACAAAATGACTTGTCAGGTCAGATGTCATAGGTTACGATAGCTTAATTCGGGCAGTTTACCCCGACCACAAAAAATTGCCAGACTTCAAGCTCTGGCAGGGTTTCGATATGGATTATAACTCATTCATGGCTTTACTCTATCAGTAGAGTAATGGTTTATAATCGTGATTATCAGGGCATCTACACGACCTCTTGTCAGGTCATTGGTCATAGGCTAATATAATGAACTGCGAGAGCCTAAATTAACGGGTCTTAGCTATCAATCCATTGGAGCAGGGTTAACCTGCTAGATGCTTTTTAGCGTTTAGAGGTTGAGTCAAAATCGATAACTTAATTGCTCCAACTGACTATTGATATTAACGCTAGAGTTCATTCATTCACATCAGTGAATATACTGAAACTCACAAATTCAACCAATTAAAGGGGAGCGACATAAAAAGGGATAAACACATTTTACGCTAATATACAGTGTCTTAAGCTCTTAGTTTCTTGTAAAAATCCCAAAAACAGTCAATCCAACTCACGGTCAATAGCAACGTTTGTCAGTCAATTGATGGACAAACAGGTTTCCTTACTGTTGAACAATTCAATTCCCTTTTGGGGTGCTACCTTCTGATGAAATCTTTAACGGCAACGTTAGGGAGCTATGATCGGCTCCTAACTATGCTTATTGCTGCATTATTCTTCACTGGGACTTCATCGGCTACTGCCCAAGAAATTAAAAATCAAGCGTCGGCGTCCGGTGATAATTTGCCTACAGGTATTGTTAACTCTAACGAAACCTCCCTAGTGGCAGGTCAAGCGGCTCTAGAGCTGATTAAAACAGCCGATCGCGCTGCCGCAGAACCGGGAGATACGGTGGTGTACCGCCTCGCCCTGAGAAACAGCGGTGAAGCCCCTGCAAGTGATATTGTGGTGACGGATCGATCGCCCTTGGGTGTGCGATTTTTGCCGGAGTCACTGCAAGGTTCGATTACCACAGGCACTAATACAGAACCCGTAACATTACCCTCAGCAGAGCGGGATGGGCGCAATGTCGCGTTTACGTTTCCCCGCTTAGAACCCAATCAAACCCTAAATATTATCTATGCGGCGGTGATCACACCCGATGCGGTTCGGGGCGATGGTCGAAATGTTGCCCAAGAACGACGCAGTAATATCGCCAGCTTTTTGATGCGGATTCGACCGGGAATTTTATCCGATTGCGGCACCATCGTGGGGCGAGTGTTCGTGGATAAGAACTTTGATGGCGAACAGCAACCGGGAGAACCGGGAGTCCCGAATGCGGTGATTTACATGGATGATGGTAACCGGATTACGACGGATACCGATGGTTTGTTTTCATTAGCCAACGTTATCGCCGGAAATCGCAGTGGGACACTGGATTTGAGCAGTTTGCCCGGATACAGCCTCGCTCCCAATCTCTATTTCATCGAAGGGAATAGTCAGTCTCGCTTGGTGCGACTTTCACCTGGAGGGATGGCGCGGATGAACTTTGCGGTGACACCGGCTTATGGGGAGGAGCAGTGATGAATAATACTCAGGATCAGAACAGTTGGGACGACTCGAGTCAAGCCAAACTACTGAGATTCACGCTTTATTTTTCGTTACTCAAAGGTATCGATGATTACAGTGTTCCCGGTAAACGATGGTTGTCTTCGATGTCTTTAGGATTGCTAGTGATTCTGGTGGGGATCATTGGCATCATTCCGGTGGCGAAAGCCGATGAGGTGTCGCCGGAATCAGAAACCGAGGATTGGCAACTGGGGAAGGCAGAAGCCAGTGGTTCGACAGGCTCACCAATCGGGCAGAAGGCAGAAGGGATTGATACCAATGTTTTCAGCACCTCGAACTTACCTGATCCGCAGCACGAGTTAGCCATTCCCAGTGATGGGGTTCAGGAAGAATCCCAGTTGAGTGAAACACAAACGATAGAGCCTTCTCCCTCTAATCTTGTACCGTCTGAATCGGATAATTTCGCCAATACCCTGTCCGAAAGTATTGCCCAATCCCAGAGTAGTGAAGACTTTGGCAATATTGAACCTGCGCGGATGGAGTCGCCTTTAGCGCCTTTACCCAAGGTGATTCGGGATGAGGGAGATGAGGTACAGCAGAACCAATCTGTCGGGGCGGATTTAACGGATAACCTGTCTCAGGAAACCGATAACTTGACTCAACCCGCCCAGTTTGATCAATCTGTCGGGGCGGATTTAACGGATAACCTATCCCAGGAAACTGGGGAAGCAGAAACCGCCGAGTCGGAACTTGAAGCCTTCCAAGATGAATTCAGCCGCACGGCGCAACAAACAATTAATAATGGGTTGCAATTGGCTCCCGGTGAGATTCGCATTCTCAGTCCGGAACCCGGTACAATTGGCGATCGCACAACGGACTTGATGATTCAGTATCACGCCGATAGTCAGGTTCAGGTGACGATTAATCAACAACCTCTTTCTGCTCAAACCCGGACGACAATAGAACGGGATGAAACTCAAGCCATTGTTACCCAAATCTGGTACGGCGTCCCCCTCAAAAAAGGTGACAATACCATTACTGTTGCCCCAGATAACGGCACACCCGTTAGTCTAGAGCTTACCGTTGACCCTATAGCCGACCAAACCGACGTCCAAATTAGCCTCACTCCAGTTGGTGATCCCCGTGTCCCTGCTGATGGTCGATCGACAATTATCCTAGAAGGCAGTATCACCAGAGAAACCGGGGAACTCATCGAAGAAGATGCGATCGTCACCCTCACCGCAGCCGCTGGAGAATTTGTCGGCGCTGACTATGATGATGATCAACTCGGCTTTCAAGTTCTGGCGAAAAAGGGGCAATTTAGCGCCCGACTGCAATCCGGAATAAACGCCCAAAAAGTGCGGATTCGGGCGGCGATTGAACGACTCGGTGTCCCCGACATCGAACAAATTACCCTAGAAGAGAGTACGCTGAGCGCTGCGATTCCCACCTTTTCCGAACCCATCCAAGCCTATACCCAAATCGAATTCGTCACCCACCTGCGCCCTTCCTTAGTCTCTGGGGTGATTAATTTGCGGATTGGGGAAGCGGGAACCAACTTTTGGGAAAGTCGCCGCGAGTTTCTCAATCCCGATTTGATTGACGATGGTCTAGAAGCTGACCTAGACAGTGCTATTTTTGCCACAGGTCGAATTGGGGAATGGTTATTCACGGGGGCATATAATAGCGATCGCCCGTTGAATGAAACCTGTGATGGGATTACCCGCCTATTTCGCGGACCCCAGTTCTGTGAAAACCAATACCCTGTGTATGGGGATAGTTCCACAGTAGATTACATTACTCCATCCAAAGACAGCGTATATCTGCGCTTTGAGCGTTCCTCTCTGGTTCCTGGTGCAGAACCCGACTATGCGATGTGGGGGGATTATAATACCACCGAATTTACCCGTGCTTCCCAGGAATTTACGGCTACAGCGAGGGCATTACACGGATTTAAAGGGAATTATAACCTGGGGAATCTGCAAGTTACTGCCCTATTTAGCCCCGATGTGGAAGGATTTCAACGGGATACCATTCTTCCCGATGGCACCAGTGGCTACTACTTCCTTTCTCGTCGCTTGCTGATTCCGGGAAGTGAAAATGTTTACATTGAAACCGAAGAACTGAATCGCCCTGGTACCGTCATTGAACGCAAAGCCCTCTATCGCGGTCCCGATTACGAAATTGATTATGACCGAGGCTCACTCCTGTTTCGGCGTCCGATGCGAGCCACAGAATTTGACCCTTTTGGTAATACCTTAGTGCGGCGAATTGTGGTGACTTATCAGTTTGAAGCGGATGACGACACTAATATCTATGGGGGACGGTTGCAATATAACTTCTCCCAAGATTTTCAACAAGAACGTTGGGTAGGAACCACCTATCTGCGGGAAAACCAAGGGTTACAAAACTTTGAACTCTATGGCGCGGACTTCTTAGTTTCCTTGGGGACGCAAGGACGGATTGTTGGGGAATATGGTCATTCCACGAATGAGTCTCCCTTCAGGGGATTGGTGACGGGAAATGCCTATCGGTTGGAAGCCATCAGTGCCTTTTCAGATAGGATTCAAGGGCGGGCATATTACCGTTCCGTAGAAGAAGGGTTTGCCAATAACGCCACCACCAGTTTTACCCCCGGTCAAACTCGCTATGGCGCAAACGTAGCGGCACAATTGAGTGAAAATACTAATGTGCGAGTGAGTTTTGATCACGAAGATAACTTTGGTACCGCAGCGCGAGACCGCGATGTTGTCGAGTTTTTTGACCCCTTTAATGAGGATAATATCTTTAATCGGGCGAGTGAAGCTTTACCCGGTAGTCGGGTGGATAATAGTTTGACCACATTCCGGGCGGGGGTACAACAACAAATTGGCACATCTGACCTGAGTTTAGAATATGTCAACCGTTCACGGGAAGACAATTTGGGTGATACCTTTGATACGAATACCAGTCAATTGGTGTCTCGCCTGAATGTTCCCCTGAACGAGGTTTTCACCTTCCGGGCGCAAAACGAATTGAACCTGGATGATAGTGACCCCCTCTATCCCACCCGGACTACTCTGGGTTTAGATTGGGCGGTGGAACCGGGAGTAACCCTGCGACTGGCGCATCAGTTTTTCGATGGCGGACTCTTAGACGATAATTCGATTACCAGTCTGGAAACGATTACCCAATATCAGTTAGGTGAAAATACATCTATTTCCTCCCGATATTCGGTTATTGGTGGGATGAATGGCATGACTGGACAAGCGGCATTGGGACTTAAACACGGTATACTGCTAGCGCCGGGATTGCGCGTTAACTTGGGCTACGAACGCATTGCCGATGATATCTTTGAGTCTACAGCCGCAGGCGATCGCTTTTCTCAACCCTATGCTGTCGGTCAAAGTGCGGCGTCGTTGGGACTCACGGAACGGGATTCCTTTAGCGTTGGTGTGGAGTATACCGCCAATCCTGACTTTAAAGCCTCGGCGCGGTTGGAACATCGGGATAGTTCGGCTGGCGATAACACGGTAATTTCGGCGGCGGCGCTGGGTAAAGTTTCTCCTTCGTTAACCGCTTTGTTCCGTTACCAACAAGCGAGTGCAGCCAGTCAACTTTTAGAAGACTTAGATGATACATTGTCGGTCAAGTTGGGATTAGCCTACCGCAATCCATTTGATGACCGTTTTAATGCGTTAATGCGATACGAATATCGCAAAAATCCGTCTACGATTCCGGATACATTACTCTTTGGCAGTGGTACGGGTTCCAATGATCACGTCTTCTCCGGTGAAGGGATTTATGCACCCAATTGGCGCTGGGA
The DNA here is from genome assembly GCF_040218245.1 of Coleofasciculus sp. E1-EBD-02. Classification (NCBI taxonomy): domain Bacteria; kingdom Bacillati; phylum Cyanobacteriota; class Cyanophyceae; order Coleofasciculales; family Coleofasciculaceae; genus Coleofasciculus; species Coleofasciculus sp. E1-EBD-02. Next base: position 24,869 of record NZ_JAVJQN010000127.1, read on the forward strand.
ATTTTATGGTAAATTTGCCCTGCGTCGCAGTACCACCGATTTAGCTGACAATTTCAGCAATAGTAGCACCATTTATTTGGGACAGTCACGCATCACCTATCGATTGGGATACCGGATGGATTTAGCGGTAGAAGGGCGCTGGATTGGTCAACCTTCAGTTGATTTTGATGAATGGGGTTGGGCGCTGGAAACGGGGTACTATCTCACCCCGGATTTGCGAGTTGGGGTGGGCTATAGCTTCGGTAGTGTCGATGACCGAGATTTTACCGGGTATCGTTCCGAAGGGGGTCCCTATCTGAATGTCACCTTTAAAGTGAATGAACTCTTTGGCGGATTTGGACGGCAAAAAGTTGCCCCACCACCCCAGCAGGAAGAATCTCAAGTACAGCCCGTGGCGAATAATGAACCAACGGCAAATCCCACGAGTGAGGAGTGAGAAATGGTGTTCAATAACTATGTTCGTAGTCGGCACTTTAGTGCCAGAAGCGCTAAAGCGCTTACTACAAACGCTAAAGCGCTTACTACAAACCCCCTGTTCGTAGTCGGCACTTTAGTGCCAGAAGCGCTAAAGCGCTTACTACAAACTTTAACGTTAGCCAGTGTCTTAACATTGCCAACGTTAGCGACAGCCCAATCCCCGAATTTACGAGTGATTGTTAATAGCACTCAGGATAGTATCACGCCCGATGAATTTATCACCTTACGGGAAGCGATTGAACTAACCAATGGTCAATTGACAGTTAATCAATTAAGTGATACCGAAAGAACGTTGGTTAGTTCCAATTCTGGACAATCGCCCCGAATTGAGTTTAATTTACCCCCGCAAGACACTACAATTTATCTGACTGAATTATTGCCCCCGTTGGCAAGTCCAGGACTCGTGGTGGATGGCACAACTCAACCGGGGTATGATCCGACAACCTCACCCACGGCGGAAATTGCCATTCCTCAACCCATTGTCACCATTACTCCGACACCCGGTCAGTCAATTTTGCGGGGATTAACCATTGTGGCAGATGGGGTCACGGTGCGAGGCTTGAGTATTTATGGATTTAAAGCCGTAAACGAGACAACTTTAGCCACTCCTCCGGCGGATATTTTTATTGCCCATGCCTCACCGCCTCCGGATATTAGTCAGCAAGAAACCCCCAATTATCGGTTTCCCTTTTATCCGGAAAATGTTCCGCCTCAAGATGTGAATCTTGAGTTCAATTGGTTGGGAATTCCTCCGGATGGGGAAATGCCAGAAACCCGGTCAGCATTTGGGGTGTATGTGTTTAATAGTTTAGGCACAAGGGTTTACCGAAATCGGATTACTGACCATGATGGCAGTGCGATTATTACCTCCGTACAAGCGAATAATTTACAGGTGAGCGAAAATATTATTGTCGGGAATGGCATAGATGGAATGCCGGATGCGATTCGCTTGGAAGGGATAATTAATGACTCCGAAATTACCGGAAATTTGATTTGTGGGAATGATGGCAGTGGTGTGTATTTGTTTAAACCGGAAGGGGCGGTACAAATTCGCGAAAACCAGATTATTTTTAATGGCAGACGCCTGCGACGGGCGGCGGTGTATTTGATGGGAAATAATCACCAAGTTAGGGAAAATCAAATCGCTTATCAACCGGGACCCGGTGTGGTGGTGACGGCGTATCCAGATAGCGATCGCAATCTGATTGAAACCAATCGGTTTGCGGGGTTGGAAGGGTTAAGTATTGACCTGAATGCCCAGCAGCATGTGGAACCAATTCATTTCCAAATCGGGGATGGTCATAATCCCCCCCGGACGACCAAATACCAACGTCAGACTACAGGGAACAATGGGATAAATGCCCCTCAATTTGCCTCCGAGGAATTGGTTCAGTTGGGGGATCAGCTAGAAGTATTGGGTCAAGCGGAACCCGGTTCCACGGTGGAACTCTATCGGGTGCGGGAACCCGCCGAGAGTGTCTATGGTCCGTTGAGTGAACCGATTGGTAGTGCGATAACCGATGGAGAGGGTCAATTTAGCGTTACGTTGACGGGGTTACAGCCTGGAGAGACGATTAGTGCGATCGCGACTCACCCCCAAGACGGCACATCAGAACCCGCCCTGAATGCGGTGGTGAAGTCGTCAGATGGTACAATTCCGCCGAACCCAGAACCCCTACCCCCCGTGATTCCCCAATGTCTCACCCAAACGCCTCCTCCACCTCCCGCAGAATTCACGCCACCCGTTCAACAACCCTTGACGCTGCGGGTGCCTCGGAATGTGCATTTTGCCCTAGATCGTTCGGATATCTCGCCAGAGAGTGCGGCGGTATTGGATCAAGTGGCGGCGGTTCTCAAAGAGTATCCCTTCCTCACCATTGAACTACAAGGACACACTGACCCCCGCGCTAGTGTCGCCTATAACCAAGCCTTAGCCAGACGGCGGGCGTTATCCGCGCGGAATTATCTATTGCGTCAAGGAATCGATCCGGGACGGATGACGATTCGATCCTTCGGCGAAAGCCAGCGCCGGACAACCGGTAGCAGCGTTGTGGATTACGCACGCGATCGCCGAGTGGAAATTATTTTCCAGGATCTCAGAGGCTTAGAGATTATTTTTGAAGACCAAGAAACGGACTTACAAATTGAATCTAGGGGAGGAGATAGGTAATGGCTAGTTTACCCATGAATGGTGATCAAAAGGCTCCCCTAATGGCACAGGTAAACCGAATGCTGCAATTAGGACACAAAAGGTTTAAACAAGGATGGTTCCTAGGTTTTCTTGCCCTTTTCATGGGGTTGGGTTGGACTCAGGGAGTCCGCGCTGAAGGGAGTGCAGACTTAATTGACAATGGAGGCGAGCGCCCTTTCTTAGAGTATCGTGAGGATGTTAGCTCAAACATAGAGGGTCTAATCCGCCAAACGATTATTCAGGTATACGCTGAGGCAGGAGAAACAATCAATCTTGGCTCTAGTGCGATCGGGATTGGGATTGGCGGGATTGATATGATAGGTGATATTAAGTATACTGCACCCAATGGTTCTAGTGATACTTGTAGTAGCTCTGATCCCGGAACAGGTTTGATTCCTGACAGAGAGGCAGAAATAGCAGGTAGTACTGGACCTACAGCTGGATATACACCCTGTCAGGTTACTGTCCAAGCCGGTCAAACTGGAATTTGGAAAATAGAATTTATTAGCCCTGACAAAGGTAGTAACGCTAATCCAGATCCTATCGGGGTAACAGAGGAATGGACACAAGAAGATGATGTCGGTTGGATAGCCGCCTGGGATGTCACCGTAGTCGATAGTACAGGCAGTCCAATCCTAGGTCGAGTCTTTGCCAACTATTTGGCTCTAAACATGGGAAGCAACGGGATTTCTCTCAATTCTCAATTCACAATCCAAACCGATCAGGGTTATCAGTACGAAATCGACCTGAATGGTATCGACCCCTTTGGCTTTATCTTTTTTGCCAATAGTAAAGGATTTCTGGAGCCGACTACGGGTGAACGACGTAGAGCATCCATTAATCAAAGTGAGATCATTCTTAGCAGTGAGATGATGGTTCAAGGCAGCACTTTACTCGATCCGTCGGGTGAATCTGACAACGAGGCGACTAATGATATCACCCATAAGGTTTTCCTGAATCAGCCCGATCCGAACATGCCGACCTCAGCCATGACTCCCGATGGTGAAACATTCTTACGACCGGACTTTGTGGCTCCTGAGGTTAGTAACTTTACTTTTATCGGGACAGACGGAACTCGTAATCAAGTGGGTCAAACATTAGGTGGTAATTTTAATTTTGACGCCAATGTGCCAGGAACTTATGACATCTTTATTGACTTGAATAACAATGGTAGGCCCGATGGTATAGATCCCGTGCTTAGCGGTGACACAGTTTCCGGCTCAAACCAAGTATCTTGGGATGGACTAGATGGTGAAGGAAATCCAGTTCCCGTCAATAATGTTCCCTACCAAGCCGAAATACAAATCAATGCCGGTCAAGCGCATTTTCCCTTCATCGATGCTGAAAACAATCCTAATGGCATTATCCTTAGACGACTCAATGGTCCGCCTGGAGAGGAAACTATTATCTATTATGACGATACACCAGTAGGCGGCGACAGTGTCTTACCTGAGGGGGAAAATAGTAGTGGCGGCGGTCATGTATTCAGTTCTGACTTTGGCAATGAAAAAGGCATAGATACTTGGATTAACGTTCCTTCCCAAGCGCTTGAACTGGAAGGGGGTATCCTGGTTCAGGTGGCAGATCTTTCCATTACTAAAACCGATCAGCCTGACCCCATCGTGGCTGGGGAACAGATCACCTATACCCTCACCATAACCAGTGAACAGCCGCCACAGGGAGAAACCTACTCAGATGTCACTGGAGCCACAGTCAGCGATACGATACCCGACGATATTACCAACGTTACCTGGAATTGTGAGATCACATCAGCTCCGGATACAGGGGCTTGTGGTACAGCGAGTGGTACAGGCAACACCATTGATTTGACCGTAGACCTGAATGTCGGTGCCACCGCCACGATTACGGTAAATGGTATCGTTTCTCCAACAGCATCTGGGACATTGAATAATACCGCAACCGTTGACCCACCAGATGATACCTTAGACCCCAATGAGGACAATAACACTGACCCAGAAGACACCACGATTGAACCGAGTCCAGTTCAACCGGTGGGGATTAAATCCGTCGAACTCTCTCAGGATACCGATGGCAGTGGCTCGTTGACCCAGGGTGATATTGTCGAGTACACAATTACCTACACCAACTCCGATCCCTCAATCCCGATTACCGACTTCCAAGCCGTTGATGAAATCGATACCACTAGCTTGCAGTTTGTCGAGGGTAGTTACAATTTTACTGCCAGTGGTACAGGGACAACGGTGACAGCAAACTCTACCTATAACGGCACCAGTGACCCCAACCTGAATAACCCAGGAGTCCTAGGTTCAGACGGGGGTCAAGTTGTGATCCAATACCAGGCAGAAGTAATCGCCGCCGCAGGAGCGGAAATTCGCAACCAAGCCGTCGCCAGCTCAAATGGGGGTACGGTAGACGAGTCTATCACCGATGCTTTTGCAAAAACAGGAGATGTGCCCCAAATATCAGATGATGGCGTTGACCAGGGTAACTTAGAAGGAACTGGGGATGATGAACCCACATTGCTCGTAGTCCAACCTTTGGGTAACCCCAGCCTGCGTTTAGTCAAGCGAGTTACGAATATTATCCGAAATAGCGCACCAATTAGTGGAGTTAACTTCAACACAGTTGAAGATGACCCAGAAGATGAAGATGACAACATACTCAGTCAAACCTCAGTACAACCCGTGGGGATTTTCTCCTTACCCTCAGAATCATCGCTCCAAAGTGGGGACGAAGTAGAATACACCATCTACTTTCTGTCCGATGGTACAGCTCCTGCGAACGGTATCACCATCTGCGACGCTATTCCAGAAGAGACAACGTTTATCACGGATAGTTTTAATCCAGGTCAAGGAATTTTAGTCAATCAAGGCGAAACTAATACCAACCAAACTAATCAATCAGGAGACGATCGCGGCGAATTTCTCCCCCCTCTAAGTCCTGTCACGTCTCCCTGTCCAAACCTCAACAATCCGAATGGATCAGTGTTGATTAATCTGGGTGATGTGCCAATTACAACTCCGGATAATGGGGGGTTTGTCCGCTTCCGCGTCAGGGTTGATTAGATAAATGCCAAAAAATACGTCAACGTTTGTCATGGGGAATTTTGTCATGGGGAATAAAATCACCTATCAACCAAGACCAAGTGTCGTACTGACGGCTTACCCGGATACCTATGGCAATATGATTGACACCAATCGGTTTGCGGCGTTGGAAGGGTTGAGTATTGACCTGAATGCCCAGCAGCATGTAGAACCGATTTATTTCCAAGTCGGGGATGGTCATAATCCCTCCGTACCACCAAATATCAACCCAAGATTTGAGAGGCTTAGAGATTATTTTTGAAGACCAAGAAACAGACTTACAAATTGAATCAAGATAACCGAGAGTGTCTCTCTTGTCCATTGAAGCCCATTTCTGGCGTTAACGATACTCTAGTTCCCATTCTTATGTCCTCATTGGGTTGAAGGTGTTATGTATTCCCGACTTGCCAAACGATTCATCCGGTTTTTGTTCCATGTTTTTTCAGGTAGGCGGAAAAACGATCAGGTTTTCTCGCGCCAAAGATATCTGAATCCGTTGTCTGGGCGAAAGTCCTGGATTAAATTTCACATCCTCGCGATCGCGGTTGCTTATTTGGTCGTTGTATTGGGCAATTCATTTCCGGCATTGTCACAGGCAGCTCCCGTCCCATTCAATTGCGATGGTATTCTTTATATTAGCCAAGCAACTAATGCTCCTTTTCCCACTGAACTGAGTTTTCTAAATACAAATACATTTCAACTAGACTCCCAGGTTGAGCCTGAACCGGGTGTAACTTATAACGCGGCAGGTTTTCGTTTTGCCGACGGTTTTATTTACGGCATCGTCCCATTTACAGACACTCTTACAGACGCGCCAGGAAACCCAGTGTCTAATCCTCCTGATCCATTTTCAATCTTCAGAATTGGTCGAAACGGAGTAACTGAGAACATAGGAACTATACAAACTGATCCTCAATTTCCAATGCCAACTGGCGGGGCTGATAATAGTCGTTATTTTGCTGGGGATTTTGACGAGGAGGGGTTTTATTATGTCTACTCCAGAAACCAAAATGGGACAGGAAAGCTCGTTAAAATTGATGTGACAGTGGCAGATCCAACCGCGAATCCACCCATTCCGCCAGATGTTGTCGATGTCGTCGATATTACGACACCAAATCGCAGCTTTTTTGACATTGCCTTTAACCCCGTCGATGACAGCTTCTATAGTTATGAGTCAGGTACACGACAACTAGCTCGCATTGATCCGAATACTGGAAATGTTACATTTTTTGAAGCTGATTTCAGTGATCCGACAGTTGGAGGTCAGCAAGTTGGCGCTGTGGGCGCTATCTTCTTTGACGCCCTAGGCAACTTATTCGCCTACGAAAATCAAACAGGTAATCTCTACAGAATTCGAGAGGTTAATAGACTTGAAGATCCGAATACCGATGAGGCAAGGTTTATTCAAGTTGCCTCGAATCTAGATTCAGTCGCTCAAAATGATGGTGCATCCTGTCCCTTCGCCCCGATTGATTTAGTCATTGAGAAAACGGTTTCTCCGGATGACCCAGTCCCAGGGGATCAGGTCACATACCAGATTACGGCGATTAACGAGGGTAACCCGAATTCGCCGGTACAGGTACTCAGTGCTTTCACCCGAATCAACGTCACTGACGTTCTGCCGACAGAAATTGAGAATCCCTCATTTCTACCGAGTGAAGGTGACTACAACCCCAATACAGGCGACTGGACAAATATTGATCTGGGTGTTGGTGAGGAGATTACCTTAGACATTACAGGAACGGTTGCTCCTGATGCCACAGGGACAATTTCCAACACCGCCCTTGGCGAAGTCCGTCCTCCCGAAATTAATACTGATCCAAATCCAGAGAATAATGAATCGACTGTAGATATCGTGTTAAATCCAAATCCGGCTATTGGGGTAGCCAAGGAGGTCACTGATGTGACTGCGCTTGGAGGTAACCGCTTCCAAGTCACCTATGACTTAGTGGTCGAAAACGTGGGTAACGTGAGTTTAGACGATATCACTCTCTTGGAAGACTTAGAAGATACCTTTGGTGTTGGTAATGTCGTCAGTACCACTGTCAGTAGCAATGATGACCTGACGCTTAATCCCAACTTTACTGGGATTGGCAATGCTGGTGACCCGACCCTAAATCTCCTCGGCAGTGGCAATAGCCTGGATATAGGTGAAAACGTCCGGATTCAATTAGAAGCCGTCGTCACCCCACCCGACCTCACCCAGAACTACAATAATCAAGTCGAAGCCACGGGTACGTCTCCGGGTGGCACAACGGTGAATGACCTATCCGATAATGAAATTCCCACTGATCCCAATGTTCCCCTAACGGACAAAGATGGGGATGGTGATGCCGATGAACCCGAGGAAAACACCCCCACTCCCGTCAATTTTAGTGCGACTGAAAGACCTGCGATTGGTGTCGCTAAGAGTGTGGGGACAATTACACCCTTAGGAGGAAATCGCTTCCGCCTTACTTATAACTTACTGGTTGAAAACCTGGGGAATGTAACGTTAGACCCTGTGACACTGACGGAAAATCTCAACGATACCTTTGGTCGCGACAATTTCATCGTCAACGATGTCACCAGCCCCACCTTGACAACGAACCCCAACTATGATGGGAATAATATTCTCAATCTGTTAGGGGCAGGTAACAGTTTAAATACAGGGGAAACCGCGACAGTACGGCTAGTCATTGAAGTCACGCCACCTGACCTGAACCAAACCTACAACAACCAAGTGGAAGCTACAGGGACTTCACCCAATGGGACTCAAGTCACCGATTTATCTGATGATAATGTGCCAACCAATGATCCCAATGACCTTCAACCTGACCCGGATGGGGATAATAATGCCAATGAACCCGAGGAAAACACCCCCACTCCTGTCAATTTCAATACCATTCCCGAAAACCCCGCCATTGGTGTTGCCAAGAGTGTTGGTTCTATCCAATCCCTGGGAGGAAATCGCTTCCGCATCATTTATGATTTAGGTGTGGATAACCTGGGAAATGTACCATTGAGCAATGTCACCCTGGAAGAAGACCTAGAAGACACGTTTGGTGTCGATAGCGACATTGAAGCCAGTGTCACCAGTGATGACCTGACCACGAACCCCAACTTTACCGGAATTGGCAACCCAGGTGACTCCACGGTGAATCTATTGGCGGCTGGCAATACCCTGGATATCAGTGAAAGCGCTACGCTGCAATTAGAGGTTATCGTCACCCCTGACCTCACCAACCCCGACCGAACGTACAACAACCAAGTGGAAGCCACAGGGACGTCACCGAGGGGGACTGAAGTGGATGATTTATCCGATAATGGTTTCCCCAGTGACCCTGATGGCGATGGTAATGCCAATGAACCGGAGGAAAACACCCCCACTCCGGTTAACTTTGGTGAACTTCCCGCCATTGGTGTTGCCAAAAATGCCACCTCTATCGCCCCCATCGGCAACAATCGCTTCCAAGTCACCTATGACTTATTGGTCGAAAATTTAGGGAATGTTTCTTTAGAGGATGTCAGACTCCTGGAAAATCTCACCGAAACCTTTGGTGCTGGTAATTTCACCGTCGTCAATGTGACTAGCCCGGATCAAACCTTAACGGCAAACCCCGACTATAACGGTAGTACGATCATTAATCTGTTAGCGGCGGGTAATACGCTGGATGTGGATGAAAGTGCAACCCTACAGTTAGTTGTCGATGTTACCCCACCCAACCTGAATGCTGACTATGAAAATCAAGTGCAAGCGGTAGGTTTCTCACCCAGCGGAACGTCGGTAGATGACTTTTCCGATAACGGTGTTCCGGCTGACCCCGATAGTCTTGAACCTGACCCGGATGGGGATAATAATGCCAATGAACCCGAGGAAAACGACCCCACAATCATTCGCTTTACCACAACTCCGGAAAACCCGCTGATTCCTGGAAACCCTCCGGGTACGGCTATCGGTGTGGCAAAGAGTGTGGGTACGGTACAAGACAATGGCAATGGCACATTCACGATTCCTTACACCATCGATGTGAGGAACCTGGGAAATACAACCTTGACCAATGTACAAGTGACCGAGAACCTCTTTGGCAATAACCGGAGTACATTTAGTGGTACTGAGACGATTCAGATCAGTAATCTGAGTGTCACCGGTGCGCTGAGTCAGGTTAATCAGGGTTTTGATGGCAACAATGACCAGAATCTGCTTTCTGGTACCCAAAGCCTACCTACTGATGGAGAAGCAACCATTACGTTAAATGTGACAGTGACTCCAGGTCGTAACTTTGGTCCGTTTGAAAACAGCGCCGTAGCGCAAGGAACTCGCAATGGCACAATCGTGAGTGACGCCTCGACTCCGGGTACGAATCCTGACCCAAATAATGATGGTAATCCCGGAAATGATAACCAACCTACGGTAGTTTCCTTGGGACAACCGAATCTGCGTTTAGTCAAGCGGATAACGGAGGTGTTCCGAAACGATGTTCCACTCAATAACGTTAATTTGGATCAGGTAATTGATGACCAAAATGACCCCGATGATAACGTGGCTGGCTGGTCTGCACTTCCCAATGGACTCCTGGGAGTGTTCAACTTAGGCACAGAAGTATCACTCCAGAGTGGCGATGAAGTGGAGTACACGATTTATTACCTGTCCGATGGTGGACCTGTGGTCAACGATGTGCAAATTTGTGACGCGATTCCCGAACAAACGAGTTTCGTTACCAATACTATTGAGTTGAATGAAACATCGCTAACTGATAATGCGGATGCGGATCAAGGAACCTTTTTTGGTGAGTTAACACCTGTCACTCCTCCTTGTCCCAATCCCAACAATCCCAATGGATCAGTGTTCGTTAATGTGGGAGATGTACCTAGTACAGCACCGGATAACGTTGGGTTTGTTCGTTTCCGTGTCACCATTGATTAGATAAAGGCGGTGGGAGGATGTTAATCTCATCTGGATTAATATCCTCCCGAAACGGCGCGGCTAAGGCGCTAAAGCGCCTACTACGAACGAACAGGTTGTGTTCCTACTGGTTCGATTGGTGTCAATCGAGTTCATCTGGATTAACGCCTAACTCCCGCAACCGCGCCGCCAATCGTTCGGCTCGTTCTTCGGCGAGGGTAGCCCGTTGGTTTGCCGCGATCGCGTCTTCTTCAGGAAGGGGAATTAAGTCTCCTTGACTCGTAAACCAGCGCAACCACAACCGCTCAATTCCTTGATAACATCCCTGCCATAATCCTAAACTTAATCCCAACAGAGGAATCAGCAAACATCCATTGGTCAGTTCTGCCGATTCATAAGCACCAGCCACCCAGCGAAATGCTTGCAGTTCATTGGTATAGCAACTAAAAATAAAATAATAAGGAACTCGCAGAATCTGTTCGTATACCTGCCACTTAGTCGGAGGTTTCCCCGGTTGACGAATGGTTCGACCCAAATCATCATCTTCTGTCCCTGGAGATAATAATTCCACCACCACAAACGGACTAACCAATTCTTGCCACAACACATAACTTAAACGCAGGTCATGACCTTCATAGAGTCGAGACACACCAACCACCGCAAACCAATCCGGGCGTTTGTACCAGTTGGGATGATGTAAATCATAATAGAGATTAATGTCAACACCCACAAAAATCTCCTCTGGATTCCAGTTAACTGGCTGAAACGTTTGTCGCAATAGGTGTGGCTGTAAGCTATGAAATTCGTCAGGCAATCCGGGTTCCTTCAGGTGTTTACTCGGTAAATCATACATCGTCGGTAGGGTTTGCCGAGGGGAAAGGGGTGGGTCAGTTTGAGCAGGAAGACGAACCATAGCAATTTTAGGGTTTAGAGTTTAGTACAGGCGGTATCTGTAGAGACGCGACATTTCGTGTCCCTACTACGCTAACGAAAATCCCTATATAGCAATTTCCGGTTTGATGCGATACATCGTTAAGGGCGCAAGCTTTGCGCCCCTACATTGCCCCTACAAGGTGTACCTCACACGCTGGGAAAGCGCTATAAACGCTGACGATAACACACCGCTTTATCGACTTGCACCCGTTCAAAGGAGTCATCTAAATTTAAGGTAGTTTCCCCACCCCCTAAAAATAAATAACCGTCCGGTGCGAGAATTGACCGGATTTTTTCTAATACGGCTTTTTTGACAGGTAAATCAAAATAAATCAAAACATTGCGTAAAAAAATAATATCCAATTTATGGAATTGGGTAAATGAATGGGTTACTAAATTAAGTTGCTGAAATTCAATGCGGCGGCGAATTTTATCACAAATTTGCCACTGGTTATCTAGATTTTGAAAATATTTATTTAACAAGGACAGGGGAAGTCCCCGTGTCACTTCAAGCTGACTGTAGAGTCCGGCTTTGGCACGGTTGAGGATCTCATTGGAGAGATCGGTGGCAATTAATTGGAGTTTCCAGTTCGCCAGTTCGGGAAACTCTTCGTGCAGTAACATGGCAATGCTATAGGGTTCTTGACCACTCGAACAAGCCGCACACCAAATATTTAAGGTTTGTTGCGTTTGCCGTTTGGCTAAAAGTTCGGGGAGAATGACGTTGGCAAGGGCATCAAAGGGATAGCGATCGCGGAAAAAGGATGTCTCCGTCAGCAGCATTCCCTCAACCACCTGGACATGGCGTTGATTAAAGGGTTGCGTTTGCAGATTGGCAATCATTTCCCCTAGAGAACTAAATCCCATTTGCGTCGCTAGAGGGGTTAAGCGTAACTCGGCTAAATAGGCTTTATCTGCATCCAGAACCATGGCGGAATGATGGCGTACTAATTGGCGTAAATAGTTAAAATCTTGATGATGTATTGGCATTGTTTTAAGGTTTAATTGTTAGGTAGGGGCGGGTTTTACGATTAACGTTTTTGACATCACAACAGATGGGACTAAACCCGCCCTGACTGAGGCGAAGAGGGCGACCCGAGTTGATTGAGTGGATTGGTGTTGTTCAATGTGAAAAGCGGGTCGCCCCTACAGATTTCGTGATGCTATGTTCATTTGTGTGAATCTCTTAAGGAATTTCAACAAACCAGTTGGATAATTTCATCGGCAATTTGGTCTAGGGGTAAAATATTATTAGCTAAACCTGCTTGGGCGATAGATTTGGGCATTCCCCACACCACACTACTGGCTTCATCCTGCACCAAAATATGTCCCCCGGCGTCGCGGATATGGTGACATCCTTGCAAGCCATCTTGTCCCATACCCGTCAACACCACCGCGATCGCACTCCCTGGAAATGTCTTAGCAACGGATCGAAATAACACATCCACCGCCGGACGACAGGAATGTTCTGGAGGGGCTTGGTGTAAACTCAGGTGTACCGTTTTCCCCCGGCGCACGACAATTCCGTGGAAATCTCCCGGCGTAATCCACGCATGACCCGGACGCAGTTCAGCGCCCTCATAGCCCTCAGCGACGGAAATGTGACATTGATGGGTTAAGCGTTCGGCTAAACGTTTGCTAAATAAGGGGGGGATATGCTGCACGATGACAATGGGTAGGGGAAAATCGGCGGGAAATCGGGATAACAGCGTGGCTAAGGCATTGGGTCCCCCGGTAGACACACCGATCGCGACAACTTGGGCTTTGGCGAGTTTCAGGGTGGCGGTTGGGCTGGGGAGGCGCGATCGCGCGATCGGTGCATTGTCAGATACGCCTAAGATATCGGCACAAAAGACTTTAATTTTAGGAATTAATTCGCGTTTTAAATAATCGGAAACTGGCTCACCTGTTCCCAATTTTGTTGGTTTAGTGACATAATCTTGAGCGCCGAGAGAAAGGGCTTCTAACGTGGCTGATGCGCCGCGTTCGGTGAAGGCACTAAACATAATCACGGGTAAATTTGGATAACTTTGACGAATGGCAGTTAATGTTTGCAAGCCATCCATTTCTGGCATCTCTAAATCTAGGATGATTAAGTCAGGGTGTAGGTGAGGAATTTTGGAGAGGGCAATTTGACCATTGGCGGCAATTCCAATTACATCTAAAAAAGGGTCTTGAGAGAGGATTTCACTGAGTTTTTGACGCACAATTACCGAGTCGTCAACGATAAGCAGGCGAATTTTACGCATTATGGTGCAGGGGAGATGGGGAAGCAGGGGAAGCAGGGGAAGCAGGGGGAGCTGAGGGAGCGGGGGGAGCAGGGGGAGCAGGGGAAGCAGGGGAAGCAGGAGGAGCAGGAGGAGCAGTGAGATATCGACATTAGTATCTCCAAAGATGAAGCCTGATTAATATCCTTATGGACAGATAAAAACCCCTATCTTTGACCCTATCTGTGACGAGAATAAATGGGCTAAAAGAGGTGCGGGGCGGGTTTAGTCACATTTAGGTGAGGTAAGAAACGATAGTCGTAAAACCCGCCCCTACACAATCAAAACGCTTGGCGAACGAAGAATCTTACCTCAACAGGGGGTCGAAACCATTGCCCATTGCCCATTGCCTATTCCCTATTCCCTCTCCCCACCACAAGACTTATTCATCAGCCCCTAATTAATACTTGAACTGATTCACCAGGGCTTGTAATTCCGACGCGAGTTCAGCAAGTTCCGCCGCCGATTTCAATGTGTTACTAGCGAGGGCGGTAGTTTTTTGAGCCGCGTCCGCGACATTGTTGATATTTTGGGGAATTTGGGAGGTACTTTGGGCGGCTTCGGCGACATTGCGAGCCATTTCATTCGTCGTAGCGGTTTGTTCTTCTACCGCACTGGCGATTGTGTTTTGGAAGTCGTTGATTTGATTAATAATCGTGGTAATTTGACTAATCGCTTCAACGGAACTTTTGGTGTCACCTTGAATCGCTTCGATTTTTTGGCTAATGTCTTCCGTCGCTTTAGCAGTTTGTTTCGCCAGTTCCTTCACTTCATTGGCAACAACGGCAAATCCTTTACCCGCTTCCCCAGCCCGGGCGGCTTCAATTGTTGCATTAAGAGCCAGGAGATTAGTTTGTTGGGCAATGGAGGTAATTACCTTAATCACATTACCAATTTCTGCGCTACTTTGACCCAGTTTGCTAATCGTTTGGTTAGTGCTTTCGGTCATATTAACCGCCGTTGTTGCGACTCGCGCTGCATCAGCCGCACTTTTGGCAATTTCTTTAATACTGGCGCTCATTTCTTCTACCCCTGTCGCTACCACTTGAGCATTGCGGTTGACTTCTTCGGCATAAGCTGACGCAGTTTGGGCTTGTCCAGAGGTATGTACGGCGTTTTCATTGAGTTGTTGACTCACCAGGTTCATGTCTTCCGAAGCTTGAGCAACAGCGGTAGCAACGGAGGCAATTTTGCCGACGGATTCGGTTAATTGGCTTGCCATGCGATTGACATTATCGGTCAGTTGTTTGAAGTCTCCTGTGGTTTTTGCGGTAACCTTTTGGGAGAGATCGCCTTGAGCAATGGCTGAGGTTAATTGGGTAATATTTTCAACTTCTTCCTTTAGATTTGCCGCCATCTGGTTAATGTTTTCGGTTAAGTCTTTCCAGATTCCGGTAGCCGTTTCCACAACAGCGCGACTACTCAGGTTTCCTTCGACACTAATTAAGCGGGCGACTCGGTTTTTCTCATTTGTATATGCCTCGATGTTATCCCGCAGCGTATTAATTGTGGTACTCAGGGTTAAGAGATCACCCTTTAACGGCTGATTGTCAATCTCTAGAGGCATTTTACAGGACAAATCACCCGCCGCGATCGCCTTCAGTGCATCCTGGGCGGCGAGGGTGGGTTGGGCGAGGGTGTGAATGATGGTATTAATCGCGGTGGTTGTTGTTGCCCATCCTCCTTTTAAATAGGGGGGTGGAGATACAGGTTCAGCCCCATATAACCAGCGCCCAGCATAATTTTCCCAATCCTTTAATACGGTGGTTTGCTGTTGGCGTCCCAGTCGTTCGGTGAGTTTACCCTCTTGAGTAACCTGTTTACTAACTCGGACAATTTCATGGATAACGGTTTGGTTAACCCCCATCCATTCATTGAAAACTTGAGCAATTTCACCCCAGCCGTTTTCCTCAGTGAGTCGGGCATTAAAGTTACCATCTCTGGCACTTTTTAGGGCTTGGAGGAGTTCAGAAAAATTTTCTGGGGATAACAGGATTCCCTCAATTTCATGATTTTGCTGGGAAACAGTCGGGGTGGCTTTTGGTTCAGATACCATGGTTTCACTGTGATGATGTTCATTGCTTCCATTAGTCTCTTGATTTTGGAAAAAGACCAAGCGTCCAGGTTTACTGAGTTTATCGAGGTTCATGGCTTCTCCTAATTTGTGAATTCCTTTGAGATGGTCGAGGTTCATTATTTTTTGTCCTTTGTCATTGGTCATTCGTTAAGGAATGAGTTTGACGTTTCTGTATTCTTTAGCCCTTGACTTGCTGACGTACATAGTCTTTAATTCCGTAGCGTCGGCTTCAAAACGGTGAGTTCAACCACTTTTTCTGTATCGAGAATTAGCAGAAGTTGATCAGCAAGTTTATACGCACCACGAATTAATTGTCGTGCGTTTCCTCGTAAGGTTTCTGGGGATTTCTCAAAGCCATCATCGGAAATTTCTAACACTTCTCCCACATCATCGACTAGCAAACTAATCACCTCATCAGCCGTTCGCACAACCACATTGAGAGGGAGGTGTTCGCTATCTTCATCCAGTTGTGTTTCAATGGGTATCTTAGTGACATCCTGATCTAACTCCAGAAATTGACGTAAATCTACAGCCGGAACAATCTGACTCCGTAGGTTAATTAAACCCCGCACGGCTGGCGGTGCTAAGGGAACGGGGGTAATCGACTGATAGCGAATAACTTCTTGCACGTTTTCCACTTCTAGCCCTAGGAAAAAATGGTCGAGAAAAAATGTACAAAATTGATGGAATTGAGCCATGATGAGGGAAGTATTTATAATGACGAATGACGAATGACGAATGACAAATGACGAATGACATTAAATCGCTTCAATGTCCAAAATTTCGGTAACTTGACCCTGAATAACCGCGATCGCCTGCACCCCTGGACGAGTGGCTTCACCTGTGATACAAAGGTCTTCCATGACGATATCCACCATGCGTTGCACCACTAATCCAATTTGGCGTCCACTTTGACAAGCAACGACGACAACTTGCAGCGGATCAGCGTCTAATACGGCTGTTTTTGGATTAGCAGCGCTAAAGCGCTGACTACTAACAAAAGATACATTGGCAAAATTAACCAGGTAGAGAATTTGGTCGCGATACTGAATTACCTGGCGATCGCCCACTTGTTCGATCGCGGTTTTAGGAAATTCTTCTAAGCGCACTACCCGCGATAAAGGAATCGCCATGCGGCTATTATCCAAGGCTTCAAATAACAGTAACATTTGCACGGTTTCGATAGTGGATTGAGAGGACATTTCTTGCTGAATTAAGGCATTTTTTTGTTCATCTGAAAGCACCCCCGCCCGTGATGCTAGACTAAATACATCTAAAATTAATGCCACTTTTCCATCCCCTAAAATTGTGGCTCCGGCAAAACAAGGGGTTTCTTTGAGGAGTTTACCTAAGGGTTTAACGACAATTTCTTGGGTGTCATTAATCGCATCAACCACTAAGCCAAACGTAAAATTATCGACTTGCAGAACCACGATATTCAGCATGGTTTCCGATTGCAAATGGGCGGGTTCCGGGTTCCATTCTGTGAGTTCAAGTTCCCGGTTTAAATACACCAGGGGTAATAATTTCCCCCGCAGTCGATACACAGGGGCTTTGTGGACATATTCGATCCCGCGATCGGCTTGTTCTCCCTGCAAACGGACTAATTCTAAAAGGCTGGTTTGAGGAATCGCATAGCGATCGCCGCCACTGGTGATAATTAAGGCGGGAATAATTGCCAAGGTTAAGGGAATTTTTAGTTTAAATGTCGTTCCTAAGCCAAGTTGAGTATGAACGTCTACCGTACCACCAACCTTTTCTACATCGGTTTTTACTACATCCATTCCCACTCCTCGCCCAGATAAGCGAGTTATACAGTTAGCGGTGGAAAAGCCAGGAAGAAAGATTAAATTAAGGGCGTCGGTATCACTTAAGCGATTGGCTTGATTCGGCGTGATTAAGCCTAAACTTAACGCTTTTTGTGTCAAGCTTTCTGAATCAATTCCCGCCCCATCATCCGAAATTTCAATGGTTACATACCCACTTTCATGAAAGGCTTGCAGACGTAATCGCCCGGTGGCGGATTTCCCCTGAGTTTGACGTATATCTGGGGATTCAATTCCATGATCCACGCAATTACGGAGTAAATGCGTTAAGGGATCTTTAATCGCCTCAATAATCGTTTTATCCAGTTCCGTCTCTTCTCCCTCTATCTCCAATTGCACTTGTTTTTCTGTCGCGATCGCCACATCCCGAACCACCCTGGGAAACTTGCGCGTAATTGTACTAATCGGCTGCATTCGGGTTTTCATGACCCCTTCTTGCAACTCCGTTGTCAGTCGGTTTAATTGCTGGGAGGTGGTAACAAAGGCGGTTTCATCTTGCAGCGTGGAGAATTGTTGAATCTGATTGCGAACTAACACCAATTCCCCCACCAAATTCATCAACTTATCCAAAAGATTGATATCGACTCGGATTGACTGTACTGTATTTGGGGTTGTCAACGCCGACATCAACTCCTCGCGATCGCAGGGAAGTTTTGACCCTTCAGGATTTGTCGGGGCGGGTTTAGGGATTTCCTTTTGGCTATTAATGGTAACGTTGGTACAAAACCCGCCCTCATCTCCCGTATCTCTAGATTGCAGTTGAGTTAAGGTCTGAATTAAGCCAGAATAGTCAACATCGCCTTCTTGTCCGATCGCTTCTATCTGGGCGCAGATTTGCTGCATGGCGTCTAAGAGTTGCAGCAAGCTGCTGGTAATCTCTGCATTTAGCTGCAATTGTCCATCTCGCAGACAACTGAGTAAATTTTCACCACTGTGGGTTAGGGCTTCTAGGGTGGGAAACGCCATGAAGCCGCAGTTTCCTTTAATTGTATGTAAGGAACGATAAATTCCTTCGAGTAAATCTTGATGGGTCGGATTTTTCTCTAATGTGACCAGATCCGTCTCAATCTGACTAATATTTTCGTAGCTTTCTACCAAAAAGGCTTTGATATCTTCATCCATGATGGTTGAGGAATAGCTTATATAGTGTTTTGATTGGAGATGTGAAACTCACGATAGTGGATAAAGGCAATAGCAGAAGAAAGATACGTCTGTGTTTCGCCACTAAACCGAGTCTATCTTGGCGCAGGGAACGCTGCTATCGGTGATACCACCCAACTTGAGAGGGCTGTTTTAGAAAGATCCGTGATTTCACCGAATGACATTCTCGGACATGGATTAGACAATAAAAGACAAGGATGAAACAGTTTTGATGAGTAGGGGCGGGTTTCACCCTTATCGGTTTTTTTTCATCCTGATGTTACTAAACCCGCCCTGATCAACGGTGCAGATTCGTTGAGAGTTGGGTTTCGTACCTCAACCCAACCGACTTGCTAGACAATAAAAGACAAGGAGATACAGGATAAGGGATGAGGGCGAGTCGATAAACGTTATCGGTTTTCCTATGAACCGTAGTCCAGCGACTCGCCTTTACATTGGATACTTATCTATTCGTCATTCCCTTTTTTATAGGGAAAAAAAGAATTCTCTTACTCCCCTCTCCCCAGCTTGGGAGAGGGGCTGGGGGTGAGGGCTGTAGCTTACCTTTAACCAACTGTTTAACTGAAAAAACTGTAACCCAAATCGAGGAAAATCATGGCATTAATTCTAATCGTTGATGACGCCGCCTTTACCCGACGGATGATCCGAAAAACCCTTGTCGCCGATGGACATGAAACCCTAGAAGCCACCAACGGACAAGAAGGATTGGACATGGCGATCGCACATCAACCCGACTGTATCTTAACCGATATGCTCATGCCCGTTATGGATGGCTTTCAACTCCTCGCCGCCTTGCGCGATCGCCAAATTAATACCCCCGTCATTGTGATCACCGCAGACATTCAAGAAAATGTGCGCCAGCGTTGTCGTGAGTTAGGCGGATCAGGCTTTATTAATAAACCCCCTAAAGAAGCCGAATTACGTCGCGTTATTGGTGAAATCTTAGCTTGTCCCCAGGAGACTGTATGAACTTAACTCCCGATCAAATTGATGCGATCCAAGAAATCGTTAATATTGGTGTAGGTCGGGCGGCTAGCGTCCTGAATGAAATGCTGGAAGCCCCGATTCGCCTCCAAGTTCCCTATATTAAAATTGGGTCGCCTCTGGATTTTCAATCTGAAATGGAAACTCGCCTCGGTGGGGAACAAGTTGCAGCGGTTCGCCAAGACTTCTCTGGGTCTTTTTCGGGTTTAGCGGAGTTAGTTTTTCCCACTGATAGTGCTTCAATTCTCGCCGCTGTTCTCACGGGGGAAGAATTAGGAACCCCGGATTTAGACGCCGTTCGTATTGGTACATTAAGCGAGATTGGTAATATCTTAATTAATAGTGTGATTGGGTCAATTAGTAACGTCCTCAATCAACGTCTCGATTATGCCATTCCCAGCTACATCGAGGATACTGTCGAAAACTTAATCAACGTTGGAGATAATCAGCAGGAGAATACCATCCTGTTAGCCCAAACCCAATTTTTTATCGAACAACTTCAGATTCGCGGTGATATTATCCTCGTCTTTGAAGTCGGTTCCTTCGATGTGTTACTGGACGCGATCGCGATGCTAACCACTGTGTAATCTGAGTCATGTTCTTGAACAATAACGAATGACCAATGACCAATGATCAATGACCATTTAATCCGTCCATGCATGAGATAGAAATCGCTGCTGAAAAATTTGGCATTCTTGACCAAATGCCTTTGGGTGTCTGTATTCTCCGATCCGATTTCGTGGTCTTATTCTGGAATCGTTGTTTGGAGGATTGGACACACCTATCCAGAGGTCAAGTTTTAGGTCACAAAATCAGTGACTATTTTGGGGATTTGAATCACCCCCGGTATGAAATGCGGCTTAAGTCCATCTTTTCCGGGGGACCTCCGACCATTTTTTCTGCCCAACTTCATCCTCATTTTATTCCCGCCTATTTACCCGATGGACAACGGCGAATTCAGCGTACCACTGTCACCGCCATACCCGGCTTAACTGAAAAAGACTACTACGCCCTTTTATCCATTCAAGATGTTACCGAACTTAGCCAACAAGTTCAAGACTATCGAAAAATGCGCGATCGCGCTTTAGCAGAAGTCCAGGAACGACAACGCGCTGAAGCGGCTTTACGGTCTCAAGAAGAACAATTACAAGCAGTTTTTGATGCAGTTCCTGGCTTTGTCTCCTGGGTGAATTCGGATTTGCGATATCTGGGGGTTAATCGTCATCTAGCTGATACCTTTAGCTTGACTCCTGATCATTTTATTGGTCAAGATGTTGGCTTTATGAAAGCGAGTCCCAGCTTTGCTGACTTTATGCGTCAATTTATTGCCAGTCCCGAACCAGCGGCTAGTCAAGTGATTGAAGCTTACGTCAATGATACCACCCGGAGTTACTTAATTGTTGCTCAGAAATACCAACAAGGACGGGCAGCAGTTTCGGTGGGAATTGATATTACCGATCGCAAGCAAGCGGAAGAAGAGGTTCGCAAAGCTTTAGCCAAAGAAAAAGAACTCAGCGAACTCAAATCCCGCTTTGTTACCATGACCTCTCATGAGTTTCGCACACCCCTAACTACTATTTTAAGTTCTGCGGAATTACTCGAACATTATGGTCATAAATGGACACCGGATAAAAAGCTGACTCATATCCGTCGCATTCAAGGAACCGTTAAACATTTAGTCCAAGTTTTAGAAGATGTGACTCTGATTGGCAAAGCCGAAGCCGGAAAACTTCAGTTGCAGCCTGTTCCTCTGGATTTAGTTGAATTTTGCCACGGCTTGATTGAGGAGTTACAGTTGAGTTTAGGACAGCATCATTCTCTGGTATTTACCCATCAGTGCCCTAACCTTAATGTCTGCATGGATGAGAAGCTGTTGCGGCATATTCTGACGAATTTAATCTCGAATGCGATTAAGTATTCTCCCAATTGTGGAATCGTTACCGTGAACCTCGTCTGTCAGGATTCATCCGCCATCTTTCAAATTAAAGACCAAGGGATTGGGATTCCCTTGGCGGATCAAGAAAAACTCTTTGAGGCGTTTCATCGGGCGCAAAATGTGGGGAATATTTCGGGAACGGGATTGGGGTTGGCGATTGTTAAACGGGCGGTTGATTTACAAGGGGGTGAGATTACGGTAAACAGTCAAGTGGGAGAAGGAACTATGTTTACGGTTACATTGCCTTTATCGGTATAGATTGAATAATTTATTTATAAAATAATGAATTAGGAAAGGATGGGTTTTGCTATTCAATTATCGGTGGAGAAGGGCGGGTTTTGCTGTTCCGTTATCGGTAAACAGGTGAATTTAGTCCCTAAACCCGCCCCTACAGAATTATCGGTGGGGAAGGGCGGGTTTTGCTGTTTAGTTATCGGTAAACAGGTGAATTTAATCCCTAAACCCGCCCCTACAGAGTTATCGGTGGGGAAGGGCGGGTTTTGCTGTTCAGTTATCGGTAAATAGCCGAATTGAGTTATCGGCGGGGAAGGGCGGGTTTTGCTGTTCAGTTATCGGTAAATAGCCGAATTGAGTTCCTAAACCCGCCCCTACAATTGGTTAATTAATGACCTAACCTATTGCATTTTTCAATAAACATGGTATTATCATCATCTCACGTAAACCACCCTGGAAATAATTCCGCGATCGCGACTGAAATCCAAACAGCGGCGCATCAATTTCATGTCCTGGATCAAGTCCCTATGGGTAACTGTGTCCTGCGATCAGATTTAGTGGTTTTATATTGGAATCGCTGCTTGGAAAACTGGACGCATATCTCCAAACAGCAAATCTTAGGTCAAAAAATTACCGATCATTTTCCCCACCTGAATCATCCCAAATATACCACCCGTCTCCAACAAATTTTTACTGGAGGACCCCCCACCGTCTTTTCCTCCCAACTTCATGTCCACCTGATTCCTGCGCCTTTAGCCGATGGAGGATTACGGATTCAACATACCACCGTTACCGCCATTCCTAGTGAAAAAGATGGCGAGTATTATGCCCTATTATCGATTCAAGATGTTACTGAACTCACCCAACAAGTTCATAACTATCGCACCATGAGAGATCGGGCGATCGCGGAAATTCAAGAACGCCTTCGTACCGAGAAAGAATTAGCCGACTATCGTAATCATTTAGAAGAACTGGTCGAAGAACGAACCGCTGCACTCCAGACAGCTAATGAACAATTAAGTGTCAGTCAAGCCAATTATCGTAGTATCTTTGAAAATGCAGTTGAGGGCATATTTCAACGTACCCCTGATGGCATCTATATTAGTGTTAACCCCGCCTTTGCCCAAATCCTAGGCTATGCTTCACCCAGCCATTTTTTACAGTCCCTAAAAAATATTGAACAACAATTTTATGTTAATCCGGATGACCATCAACGTTTAACCCAATTAATTCAACAAAATAAATCCGTCTCTAAATTTGAAACCCAGGTTTATCGCCAAGATAGGCAAAAAATTTGGATTCGCAAAAATGCCCGTGCCGTCACCGACCTATCGGGAACCATTCTCTATTATGAAGGCTCAATTGAAGACATTACCGAAAGTAAACTAGCCGAAGAACGACTGCGAGAAAGTGAAGAACGCTTTCGCCTTTTAGCCGACACCGCCCCCGTCTTGATCTGGTTAGCCGGAACCGATGGTAATTGTTACTTTTTCAATAAAACCTGGTTAGAATTTACCGGACGCACCTTAGAAAAAGAAATAGGAGATGGCTGGACAGACGGAGTTCATCCTGATGATTATCACTATTGTATCGAAACCTATTCCAACGCATTTAAAGCCCAAAAACGGTTTCGCATGGAATACCGTTTACGCCGACATGATGGCAACTATCGCTGGATTTTAGATACAGGCGTGCCTCGGTTTACATCCACTGGTCATTTTGCCGGATATACCGGTTCTTGTATTGATATTACCGATCGCAAGCAGGTTGAAGAACGACTGCGGGAGAGTGAAGAGAATTATCGTTCAGTGATTGAAAGCGTTAAAGAAGTCATTTTCCAAACCGATGCAACGGGGGTATGGACATTCTTGAATCCGGCTTGGACAGAGATTACTGGCTTTACATTAGGGGAAAGCATTGGCACCAATTTCTTAGAGTATATTCATCCCGATGATTGCCAACGCAACGTAGACCTATTTCAACCCTTACTGGAACAAAAAAAAGACTATTGCCAGCATGAAGTCAGATATCTGACCAAAGATGGCGGATATCGCTGGATTGAAGTTCATGCCCAATTAACCTTTGCCCCCGATAATACAATCACTGGAACCTCTGGCACACTTCGCGATATTACTCACTACAAATGGGCAGATATTCAACTCAAAGCTAGCGAACAAAAGCTTCGCCAGGTGATTGATTTAGTTCCCCATTTCATCTTTGCTAAAAATAAAGACGGTCAGTTTATTTTAGTCAATCAAGCCGTCGCTGATACTTACGGAACCACCGTCGAAGCCTTACTGGATCAACCTGAAACAGAGGTTGCCCCATCAGTAGACGATGCCCATGAATATCGAGAAGCAGACTTGCACGTTATTAACAGTGGAGAAACTCTTTATATTCCCGAAGAAACGATTACCAATGCTAAAGGCGAAACTCGAATTCTGCAAACTACAAAAATACCCTTTTGTGTCGCTGACTCCGATGTTCCCGCCGTCTTAGGGGTATCCATTGATATTACCGATCGCAAGCAAGCCGAGATTGCGCTTCAGCAACAATTAATGCGAACCGTTCTGCTAAAGCAAATCACCCAAGAAATTCGCCGCAGTTTAAACACCAAAGAAATCTTTCAAACCACCGCCAGCCAAATTGGTCAAACCTTTGGCGTCAATCGCTGTATTATTCATACCTACCTGACGGAACCGACACCAGCCATTCCTTTGGTGGCAGAATATTTAGAAACAGGATATGAATCCATTCTCCAATTAGAAGTTCCTGTTCAGAGAAATCCGCATGTTCAACAGTTATTAAAACAAGACAAGGCAATCTCCTCACCGGATGTGTATGCCGATCCATTGTTGTTAGGCTGTACCCAACTCTGTTGTCAGATTGGATTAAAATCCATGCTGGCAATTCGCACCTCCTATCAAGGGGAACCGAATGGGATTATTGGCTTGCATCAGTGTGATTCCTATCGCCATTGGTCAAGTCATGAAATTGAATTACTCGAAGCCGTTGCTGATCAAGTCGGGATTGCGATCGCCCAGGCACATTTGTGGGAACAGGAAACCCGCCAACGTCAACAGTTAACCGAGCAAAATGTAGCATTAGAAAAAGCCCGACAAACCGCCGAAGCCGCCACCCAAGCCAAAAGTGAATTCTTGGCAACCATGAGTCATGAAATTCGCACACCGATGAATGCCGTAATTGGCATGACCGGGTTACTTCTGGATACTGACTTGACCTCAGATCAGCGCTATTTTGCCGAAACCATTCGCAATAGTGGGGATGCCCTACTGACGATTATTAACGATATTCTAGATTTCTCGAAAATTGAATCCGGGAAAATGGAGTTAGAAGAACAACCCTTTCAACTCCGCACCTGCATTGAGGAAGCCCTGGATCTGCTAACTACCAAAGCCGCCGAAAAAAATCTAGAATTAGCCTATTTAATTGACTCCCAAACCCCCAACTGGATTGCCGGAGATGTGACGCGGTTGCGTCAAATCTTAGTCAATTTAATTAGTAATGCGGTTAAATTTACGCCAACTGGAGAGGTTTTGGTTTCCGTAACCGCCCAGATTTTGGCGGATGAGGGAGATGGGGGAGATAGGGGAGATGAGGGAGATAGGGAAGATAGGGAAGATGGGGGAGATAGGGAAGATGAGGGCGATCGCTATCAGTTACAATTTGCGGTAAAAGATACAGGAATTGGTATTCCCCCTGATCGGATTCATCGCCTATTTAAATCCTTTAGCCAGGTTGATTCATCCACCTCTCGTCAATATGGAGGAACAGGATTAGGATTAGCCATTTGTAAACGCCTGTGCGAAATGATGGGAGGTCAAATGTGGGTAGAAAGTGGTGGATCAGTCGCCGGAAATCCACCTCCAGGATGGATAGCCACTGATAACGGAGAAGAGAGTTCTGGAGGTTCAACCTTTTACTTTACAATTTTGTCTGAATCCATCCCCGATTCAGCCGTAGTAGAACAACCAATCTGTGACACTCACCTGGCTGGAAAACGGCTATTAATTGTCGATGATAATACGACAAACTGCCAAATTTTAATCCGACAAGCCCAGTCTTGGGGGATGCTGTCACAAGCCACGGAATCGGGTCAAGAGGCATTAGCATGGCTGTCTCAAGGGCAAGAATATGATATTGCCATTCTGGATATGCAAATGCCAGGAATGGATGGGATTACCTTGGGGGAAAAAATCCACCAACAGTTTAAGGGTAAAGAGTTCCCCTTATTAATCTTATCGTCCATGGGTAAACCTGAGATTGCCTCTGGAGTCGTGGAAGCGAATTTTGCTGCCTTTTTAAGTAAGCCGATTAAGCAATCGCAACTCTACAACTTGTTAACGCAAATCCTGAGTGGACAACCGACAAAAATCAAGCGATCGCCTGTAGGTTCTCCCTCGCTTGATCCCACTTTGGCGCAACGAATCCCCCTGCGAATCTTAGTGGCGGAAGACAATAAAGTGAATCAACAATTAGCCTTGCAGTTATTGCAGCGCATGGGATATCGCGCCGATGTCGCCGGGAATGGATTGGAAGTCATTGAAGCCCTGCGCCGTCAGCCTTATGATGTCGTATTCATGGATGTACAAATGCCAGAAATGGATGGCTTAGACGCCACCCGCCATATTTGCCAGCAATGGTTACCCGCAAACCGCCCGCGAATTATTGCCATGACAGCCAACGCCATGCAAGGCGATCGCGAAAAATGTTTGGAGGTAGGAATGGATGACTATATCAGCAAACCGATCCGCGTCAATGAATTAGTTCGGGTTCTATCTCAGAGTCAGCCAACCGAGGAACCCCCAGAACCCGCACCCCAAACCGAGTCAGCCCTTGACCCCCAAGTCTTACAAACCTTTCACGACATGATGGGCGAGAGTGCGACGGAAATGCTGCATCAATTAATTGATATTTATTTAGAAGATACCCCCGCCATGTTGGAAACGCTTAAAATAGCCCTGCAAGAGAATAATTTACCCACTTTGCAACACACGGCTCATACCTTAAAATCATCCAGTGCGGCATTAGGGGCAATTAAATTCTCCCAGCTTTGCCAAGACTTAGAAAATTTAAGCAAGTCTCAAGTTACAACAGGCTTATGTGAACTCGTTGCCCACATTGAATCCGAGTATCAACGAGTCAAGCAAGAGGTGATGAATTATAAGTTATAACCCATTGTATTGGCGTGGCACACCTTATTTTGATGAATTAGAATTGTAGGGGCGCAAGGCTTGCGCCCAATTTAACCATCAATCTATTCCACAATTTTAGCTGTGTCAGTCCAGTAGGTTGGGAAAACGCAAGGAAACCCAACAAAATAGACCCCAAAGTTGGAAGATACTTAAAGAAGGTCTGGGTCAATTCCCTGTTCTCGTAACTTGGTACGCAAGTCAAATAGCTGCCGTTCTAATTGTTCAGCTCGCTGTCGTTCCTGTTCAATGACATTCGCGGGAGCGGGCAAGCGGTTTCCCTCTTGGTCATACCAGTAGAGCCACTCCCTGGTGCATCCTTCATGAGTACCCTGTTCACAACCAATTCCTAGCCCAATTTCAGGCATCCACACTTTCGTCCCCTTTTGACGTACATAGATCCCATTCATCAGGCGATAAA
The DNA here is from genome assembly GCF_040218245.1 of Coleofasciculus sp. E1-EBD-02. Classification (NCBI taxonomy): domain Bacteria; kingdom Bacillati; phylum Cyanobacteriota; class Cyanophyceae; order Coleofasciculales; family Coleofasciculaceae; genus Coleofasciculus; species Coleofasciculus sp. E1-EBD-02. The sequence continues at coordinate 52,539 of NZ_JAVJQN010000127.1, forward strand.
CCTCAAACGGGTCATGCTTATCGCGTTTCCAGTAGTCAGGATTGTAGATAGTGTAGTACAGCACACCCATCTCGGCATACTTGGTCATTTTCCCGTCGTACTCATCACCTGGCGTTTTCGAGACCACCTCTAACACCCACTGAGGAACAATGTCCTGTTCTTGCCAAAGGACGTAGCTCAGTCGAAGCTTGCCACCTGCTTTGAATCGCTCTACTCCTAAACTGAGAAAACCATCCGGCACAATCGCGTCAGCACCTGGAGAGTAATAGACCCCCATATTGATTCCTAAAAACCAGTCCATGCGCTCTGCCCATAGCCAAGCCAGAATTGCTCGTAACAGATTGGGAATCAGGTTTTGCAGTTCATTATCCACAGGAGTATCGTCAGAGTCGGGCAGTTCTTCAGCAGTGGGAAGATATTGCAATGGGTTGTACTGTATCATAGCGGCGCTCCTATCCCAGTAAATCAAGGCTAACTCAATGGAGGGTCAGGTTAAGAGAAACAGAGGGAGCGGGGGGAGCAGGGGAAGCAGGGGAAGCGGGGGAAGCTGAGGGAGCAGGGGAAGCGGGGGAAGCAGGGGAAGCTGAGGGAGCAGAGGGAGCTGAAGGTGATGAACCACCAATCTAGCCGTTCAGCCAATCGGCGTAGTTCTATTAAGAAGTTTTACGGAAGTCTTGACTGGGGGATGTAGTCGATAATCAAAATAACCATCACAAGCTGTATTGAGGCACTGTTCGATGATTATACCGTCCCTGCTGATTCTGGCGATCGCTCTCGTCGCGGTTTACATTCATACCCATGTCGCAGAGGAATTAGTGCAAGTAGGGGCAACAATCATTGCGTTACTTTGTCTGGTGTTGAATCTGATTTTAGCGCCACTCGCGATAAAACTGCTCATTGTCGGGTCTATTTTACTCACAGCAAAACGGGCTTCATTAGCACTTTTTAATTCCCTGCTCCAGTAGTTCCTTCTCTGTCAGCGCCAAATTTTCCCTCGACAGAGGGTTGAAACCATTGCAAGAAAGCCTATTCCCTATGACACACCGAGCGAAGTCGAGGTGTTCCCTCTCCCCACCACAAGACTTATTCAGCAAACCCTAGATAAGATGCCTTCTGCCTTCTATGACGTTGTAGCTTTAGCGATCGCAGACAACTTTAACCAGGATGGATAACTCCCCTCTGCCTTAATCTGCTGGATTTGCTCCTGGGAAATCGGTAAATTGAGACGCCCTGCCACCGCCCGGACAATATCGCCTCGGTCAATAACACCCGCGATCGCGCCTGCGGGAGAAAGTACGGTTAGATGCTTTAGCTGACAAGTTTCCAGAGTATTAATTACGTCTATTAACGGAGTTTTCTCCTCAACTGTGGCAATTTCCGATAACGGGTGAACCAGACTCTCCAGGGACTCCATTTCCCAGCGACTGCGTTCGATTGTTTGTAAATCTTGAATCTTAACTAAACCGCGATAACGTCCCTCCGACGCGGCATAATACGGCTTATTCGTCTGAATATCTGCCAGAATGTACTCATCAGCAAAAGACCGTAAGCTCATGGTGGCATCCAGGACACGAAAATCGCGGGTCATGGCGTCGGAAGCGTGAAGCTGAAGTAAGGCTTCTTGTAAGATGGTCAGGCGATCATAAGCATTGGCATTGCGATACACAAAAGAGCCGATCAACGCCAACCACAGGATTGTCCATACTCCAGTCAACAAAGTCAGTCCTACGGATACCGCGATCGCTAAAGAGCCAATCAGTTTACCCCCCTGTGCTGCCCAACGCACCCCTTGCAAGCGATTCCCCGTCAGCTTCCAGATTGCCGCTTTGAGAACTTGTCCACCATCGAGGGGTAATCCGGGGATTAAATTAAACAGGGTTAATACAAGATTAATCCGTGCTAGATCCGCCGCCACCAGATATCCCAGATTGTCCGTAGGCAGTACCTGAGTTAACCCATAGAATAGACCAAACAGGCAGAGGCTAACCCCAGGACCTGCGATCGCAACTTGGAACGCATCCCCCGGTGTCTGAGATTCACGGTCAATCGCCGCCACGCCGCCAAAGATAAACAGAGTTATCGAATTGACTTTAATTCCCTGCGATTGCGCCACTAAACTATGCCCTAGTTCATGCAATAACACCGAAGCAAACAATAATAGCGCCATCACCAACCCCAGACTCCAGGCGGAAATTGACTGAAAACTCGGATCGAAATTCCCCGCCTTGAGTAAGGTCACCAAGGCTAAGATAAAAAGCCACGACGGGTCAATAAAGAAAGGTATTCCAAATAATGAGCCAATTCGCCAATTTGACTGTATCAAGGTTTTTGCTTCCTGTGACGTTTACCTGGACTAGGGGTCAGTAAGTTAAGTTTTGCCTAGATATGTATACTTATGTATACTTATGTATCCTTATGATTAAGTTTTTGGAAACGGTTCAGTATTCGTATTCTAAGATATCAGCTTTTAGATCCCCAGCTTCTTCAAGAAGTTGGGGATCTCATAAGGGAAGAAGGGATCTCGAAATCCCGACTTAGAGTGCCCCGGCGTTACTCAGTCCCAAGATCACACCGGCGCCAACCAGGTGTCCCAAGCTAGCCGTTGCCAGCAGTTCGGTCACACCGAAACGCTTGAAAATAGCGGGTTTGGGCAGGGGTAAATCCGGTCCCACACCCGGATTTTGAATCGCGTAGTACCCTGCAAACAGTACCACCAAGTTGCAGATGATCATCACTAGCCCCACAGTGGGAGTCCAGCTAGGGGTTGAGGGTACAGACGATTGCACCGCCGCGAATAAGGTTGTGTTAAGCATTGTATATTCTCCTGGTCTTGATAAACAGATACAAGTGAAAAAATGATAAAGAATTATCGGGATAAAATTCATAAAATGTTGTAATATTTAACAATTTGACCAAAAAACGAGAATGGGGCTATCAATGCGGGTTAAAATTTGTGGCATTACCAAACCGGAACAAGGACAAGCGATCGCGCAAAAGGGTGCAACCGCCCTGGGATTCGTATGTGTAGCCGCTTCCCCCCGGTACGTCACCCCCAATCAAATCGGATTGATCGTAGACTCATTGACGATATCGATGGATACTATCGGCGTATTTGCCAACGCTTCCGTTGAAGACATCTGCGCCACGGTTGCCCAAGCCAGATTGAACGGCATTCAACTTCATGGTAGTGAATCCCCCGGATTTTGCCGCCAATTGCGGCAATGTCTGCCTGAGATTGAATTGATCAAAGCGTTGAGGGTGAAAACGCCGGAAGATTTACAGTTAGGCGATCGCTATGTCAGTTGTGTCGATACCTTGTTACTCGATGCTTATCATCCCCAGATGCTAGGGGGTACGGGTAAAACACTTGACTGGGAAACCCTGGCTGAATTTAATCCCCCTTTACCCTGGTTTCTGGCTGGCGGCTTAACCCCAGATAACATTGGCGAAGCGTTGAAACGATTGCACCCCGATGGGATTGATCTATCCAGTGGCGTTGAGCGATCGCCCGGAGATAAAGATTTGGATAAAGTGGCTTTACTATTTCAACAGATAGCCCTGTAGTGGCATAATCCCCTAATTTGATGGATGTCGCTTGCATTCAGATGGTATGCTGGTGGGCATTACCCACCAGCCTTAAGTCGAATGTCACTGACTTTAGAGTTTGTAGTCAGCGCTTTAGCGCTTCTGGCACTAAAGTGCCTACTACAAACCCAGCTTTAAGTCAGTGCCATTCAACCTAAGATGAATAGCACTGAAATAAGCATTTGGGGAGCGCCAAAACCCTTTATCTATCGTAGTAGCTTGGCAAGCTTAAAACAGTGGTCAAGTATTTTCAAGGAACCCTTATGGGAGTAGCGATCCAGAAAAATTTTACCCACAACTTTAAGCTTGCCAAGCCAGTAGGGTGGGCATTGCCCACCATCTTTAAGTCAGTGGCATTCAACCTAAGATCTTGTCCATCGTTGATAAAATTGCTCAATCTCTGATTCTGAGTAGAAGTGCCTAACCAATTCTGTTTGATAGATTTCATCAAGATAATCAACAGGCAAATCAACATTCCTCAGAAAGCTTTTGTAGAGACTCTTATATCGCTTCTGTAGACCTACATTAGCCTGAACAAGATTAGCGTTTTGGAGTCCCAAGAACTCTTGAAAGGCACTCTGGTATGAATCATTTAGAGATTCCAACTTTAACAAAAGGATTCTGGCAAGCTTAGTGTTGTAAATATAGTAATTACTCCCGGCTATGGAAGGTGCAGCAAATATGTCAAAATCCAAATTGTCTTTCAACTCAAAATTGAACCACTCAAATGGGTGTTTACGTCTGGAATTGTCAACCTTTTCTTGGTAAAATCTTTCAATGACTTCTTGCAAAACTTTTGTGTCGCCTTCTACTTTTATTTTTTTTCGATAATCAAGTCCTAATATAAATTCTCTTTCTAGGTTCTGAAAAAAACTCGATAATATTTTCGCAACCGGATCTCTGACCAGAGTGATCACACTCCAAGGATGCATTATATTCTTTTGATCCAGTTGACTTCGCAAGTATTCTGAGTGAATGGTTTCAGGATACATGAAGCGTAGTTTGGGAAAATTGGCTTTGTCCCTTTCTATAGCTCTACTGATCTGCTCATGTCTTAGGGTATGAACATGATAAATGGGAATATCAAGATTTAAAGACTCAAGACTTTTCCAGATTGTAGTTGAGCCAACCTTACTCATTTGATAAATTACAATCTTATCTTTGCTACGCAGACCTTCTAGCCATAAACGCAGACGATGATAAGGATGTGTAATGCGATAGTCTTGCCTGAGTGAAGACTGGATTAAAGGTTTAAGTGCCATCTTAATTTTAGCTCGCGTGCTTTTATTATTTGGGATATCTAGTGAACTTTGCAACTCTTAGATTAATTTTAACTGATATCGAAGAGTAAAATTTCAGCATCGGTTGTTGCCGCTATTGCCACATCTGTTTCCTCATTCAACGCTGCACCGTCTCCTGACTCTAAGGCTAACCCATTCACCGTAACCGTACCTCGCGCTACTTGCAGCCAGCCATAGCGTTGAGGTGCGAAAGAATGAGTGATGCGATCGCGCTTTGTCAAGACTGCTGCATATACGTTTACATCTTGATGAATCGTCAGGGAGTTTTCTCTACCATCCCCTGAAGCAATTAAATGGAATTGTCCAGGATTCTTGGCGATGCCAAAGTTATGCTGTTCATAGCTAGGATTATGTCCATTTTTATCGGGCAAAATCCAAATCTGCAAAAAGTGAACTGAGTCTGTCTTTGAATGATTAAATTCACTATGACGAATCCCTGTTCCCGCACTCATCCGTTGTACATCACCGGGATAAATCACAGAACCATTCCCCATATTATCTTTATGTTCTAGCGCCCCATCTAAAACATAAGTAATAATTTCCATGTCCCGATGTCCGTGAGTACCGAATCCTGCACCCGGACTAACCCGATCCTGATTAATCACGCGCAGGCTACGAAATCCCATCGCGTTTGCATCGTAATAGTTGGCAAATGAAAAGGTGTGATAGGTGTCTAACCAACCGTAATTAGCATGTCCTCTGTCTTGAGATTTGCGAAGTTTAATCATTTGTCATTCGTCCTTTGTCCTTTGTTATCCCTATAACCATCGGACTGGGTTAGGTATTCACAGGGAGCATCCCAACAAAATATAGGGCTAAAGCCCTTACTACGAACCCAAGCTAATCTATCAAATTAGGTGTGCCACGCTAGTAGCTAGTAGTGGCGTGGCACACCTTAATTGGTGGATTAGAATTGTAGGGGCGCAAGGCTTGCGCCCGGTTTAAACGTCAAATCTATTCCACAATTTTAGTTGTGTCAGTCCGCCATCGTGTGTTAGCGTAGCGTAACGCACCTTAACCAATATATATGGTGTGGCTGCGTAAGTCCTGATAGTTCAACTATAAAACCCATACCACTATTATGGGAAGTATGCACTTTAAAGTAAGCTAGTTACTAAAATGATACTATGGCAACTAAACGCGCCGAGAGTGAACGCGCCAATTGTCCTGTAGAACGTACATTAGAGGTTATTGGCGGTCGCTGGAAAGTCTTGATTTTGCGGGAATTATTGGCAGGGGTGAAGCGTTTTGGTCAGTTACATCGGGCTTTACATGGTATTACCCAGAAAATGCTGACGCAACAGTTACGAGAACTGGAAGCGGATGGTATTGTTCATCGGGAGGTTTATCTGCAAGTTCCGCCAAAGGTTGAGTATTCTTTAACACCATTAGGTGAGAGTCTTCAACCGATTCTTGAAGCGATGCATGAATGGGGGATAAAACATTTGACCCTTACACAAGACAAATAACAAATGACAAATGACAAATGACAAATGACAAATGACAAATGACAAATGACAAATGACAAATGACAAATGACAAATGACAAATGACAAATGACAAATGACAAATGACAAATGACAAACGAAGTTTAAGGGATGGCTTCAGCTAACCCCATACTAATTAACCTAAAGGCAATGTGTTGAACCTGTTCTACCGGAAACTTGAGATGTTGGGCAATGGCATGAAGCGATACAGCGTCTTTACTATACTGCCAAATTTGCCATTCTAATGTATCTAGTCGATAGGACGGATAACCCGCAATTGTATTGAGTAAATTCTGATTCGGATCAGGTAATTTAGCTGCCAAGTTATCCCAATTGGGTAAAACGCGCAATCCCATTAAGGTGGCTTCTGTCGCCGGAATACTTAACCCAGTCATTTCTTGAGTAGGAATTACCGCCAGGGAATCAAATTGAAAAGAACCATCTTGCAGTTGAAACAGCACAGACAATTGCTGCAACAGTTGAATTTGAAATAGTTGTTCTAAGTTTAAGCGAGTTAAAACCCCTTGTTGTTTTAAACAAACGCCTAATGGCTGATTAACGGGACAACACCATTGAACCAGTTTGGATAACACGCGATCGCTAACTAATTTACATTTGCTAATCAATGAGATTAAACCTTGCCCATCTCGCCGATTCGCTGCCGCGATAATCTGACCTTGTTTAACCCATAAGTAGTAAGTTCCGGTGGCTGGTGCCAAAGCCTGAACTGTCAACAGTCCCGTTCTTTTGCCCTTTTCAAGTAACTGAAAAATCTCTGGTAATGATACGTCGCTTAAAGTACCGATAATGCCCATCATTGTAATTACTAAGGCATTTGCCCTATCAACTTGTTTCTTGCAGTTTGCCCTTAGTCCTCAAATAATACAACGCAAGATCACAAGTTAAGTTCACAACTTAACCACTGACTGGGTGATGTTGATGGCAAAGTCTGCTGGTTCAGGCAAAGCGTTCACAGTTTTTTCACGGTTTTAGTTTAGAATGAACAGTTTGAACAAATTCTGGCTCTTAACCGCATCTTAATCTGAATGTCACCAAAATATCAGCCTCCCAAACGTCAACGGGGAGTTATTCTTTCCGTTCAAGGTTGGCAGCGCCTAAATGCCGCGCAGCGCAAGTTAGCCTTTCAAGATAATCGGGGAAAACCTTACACCCTGGAACAATTAAGCGAACGTACCCATTTAAGTCCAAACACCCTGATCAAAGTACGACGGCGCACAATACCTGTCGATCGCAAAACCTTGATGTCCTATTTCAGCGCTTTTGATCTGACGCTTAATCCTAATGATTATACCAAAGCAGACAGCAAATTATCTGATTATGAGCAAGTTCCGCTGAAAAGTCCAGTCCCTCTCAATTCTCCCTTTTATATCGAACGTCTACCCATTGAATCCCTGTGTCACGAAACCTTGGTGAAACCAGGAAGTTCCATCCAAATTGTTGCCCCCAAGCAAATGGGTAAAACCTCTCTGATGACGCGAATCTTGCAGCAGGCTAGGGCGGAAGGCTTTTATACAATCCTTTTAAACCTGCAACTGGCAGAGTCTTCGATAGTCTGTGATTTAAATCGATTCCTGCAATGGTTCTGTGCGGTAGTGACACGGGGCTTAGATTTACCGCATCAAGTACCAACCTATTGGGATGATATCTATGGCGGAAATGCTAACAGTACGTATTATTTTGAAACTTATCTCTTACCGAAACTTGATAATCCTTTGGTTTTAGCCTTAGACAACGCTGATATACTATTGAACTATCCAGAGATTGCTCAAGAATTTTTTAGGTTACTGCAAAGCTGGTGGGAAAAAGCTAGCTATGGGGATAGGTGTAGCCAGATGTGGCAAAACTTGCGCCTCGTGATTGCGAATTCAACTGAACTTTACGCCATATCTGGGGTGAATTGCATTGAATTTACAGCAGAATTATCGATTCAGTTGTCTGAATTAACCGAGGAACAAGTCCAAGATTTATTGATTCGCCATGGATTCAATTGGCATCCCCAACAGGTCAAGCAATTATATCAGCTTTTAGGGGGTCATCCTTCTCTGATTCAGCTAACTTTAAATGCGATTAAAACAGAAAATATTTCCATTGATCAATTCTTAGCAACCGTTACCGCAGAAGCAGACATTTATCGGGAGCATTTGCACCAGTGCTTATGGCATCTCCACCAGGATTCAGAACTAATGAATGCTTTGATTCAAGTGGTCAATTCATCAACGCCTGTAGAATTCGAGCCAATTCTTACCCGTCGCTTGCAGAATCTGGGACTGGTGCAGGTAGATCAAGGCAAGGTTAGGCTGCGGTGTCAATTGTATCACCACTATTTTCGCGATCGCCTAAAACCCCTCGGCTTAAAATTCTCCCCCGAAACCCGCCAAGCTAGCATGGTGGTGATTGAGGGGGTCAACTTAACCACTAACCTGCTGGCTCATCCGGAACCGACGTTTAATCAACTCTACAAAGACCTGCAATTGTTTGTCCAGCTTGCTCAAGAATTTGACGGAAAAATTATCAAATCCATTGACCAAGGAATGTTAATTGTGTTTCCCAGTTGCCTACAGGCGGTTAACTTTGCCCAAGAGATTCAATTAACACTTCAATCCGCCGTTCAACGGGACTCAAATTCAGGACTCTGTTATCGGATTGGCATTCACTGGGAAGATGTTATTTTTTGTTACACGGGCGTGAGTGGACTCGGCGTCAAAATTGCCCATCATCTCACCGCAGAAGCCCCTCCTGGCGGGATTTGTATATCTCATAGCGTTTATGAGGCGATCGCGAACTATTTGCCCCAGCCACCGCAGCCGATGGGACAGTGGCAATTTGAGGACAGTGAACAACCAATTGCCCTTTACCAACTAAAATAAGCATTTTGGTAGCACCAAAACCTTTGATATACCGTAGGGTGGGCATTGCCCACCAGCCTTAATTCAGTGGCATTCATACTAACTAACTAAACTCAAGGAAGCTAGTAACCTAATTATCGTTCATTGAGTCAAACCGCTACACATTTCCTCGTCTGGGGTTTCTGTTGAGTCGGTGACATTCGCGATCGACGAACTATACCAATTGTTTTTGGCAAAACTCCAACTAACTGAGCAATCACGTCATCAGAGAGTTCATCAATAAGCTGGGCGTCGAAATATTTATAGAGTAAACGTAATAAGATTTTGGCACGGTGTAGTGGCACATAAGTGGTCATGGCATGTTGGGTAAACAAGATCCAGCGCTGCCGTAATTGATACGCTTTCTGGCGTTCGTACCGTGATTCAGGATAGACTAACGAAAGCGTACCAATGGGAACAACCCGCGTACAATCCGCATCAAAAAGCCCACCAACGGCAGCACCAGAACCCGCCAGTTCTGCATGATAACGGTGCATTATAATTAATGCATTACCACGAGTACTATTCACCCTGAGGAGTTGTCCTGTCTGTAACTGACTCAGGATTTCAGTGGGTTGAATAATGGGTTTGCGGATTAGGGCTAGCTCTGTCATGGCACCTCAAAAAAACCGGGCTATTATCTCTGATGATTAGTGGTAGATAGTTAAGGAATAATATTTTGTTGAAATTGTGACGTTGTTAACCAGAGCAGACCTTGATCCTACTCGATTTTGCATCCAAAGCGACAAATTACACTTTAGAAATTGATTGGTATTTAATCTTTATTCAACAGATATAGTAGGAGACTGTTGATGTTACTAAATGCCTGTGAATTTAAACGACCTACCCAGATTTGAGTAAAGGGATACAGAGAACAGGCAATAGTTAATTTAAATGTATCTTAGCCGAGCATTCCCCCACACTATCAGAGAAAATGAATTCAAAAACACTGTAACTTTAGATCAGGATTAATGGTAAATGACGAGAAATTACTTACTGATAGTAGTATTGAGAATAAAATCAACTTTTTTATAAAGCTAATTTGGCTTAGTTTGAGCATTCTCCGACATTTACCCAGATTGTCATTTTGATTGATTTGAATGAGTATAACGACCTATTTATTATTTTAAGCCACACTTCACTAAAGAATTGGGAAATTTCTGAATTCTCATGTAAAGAGTTGATGAAGACGGCAGAAGGGGAGCAGGGGAGCAATGTAGAGACGTGCCATGGCGCGTCTGGGAGCAGGGGGAGCAGGGGGAGCAGGGGGAGCAGGGGAGCAATGTTCCAGACGTAGCTACGGAAGAGGCAAGAGTTCGCAGTAAAGTGAAGAAAGACTCACATAGATACACCCTCGTTGATTAGGGAAATAACCGCATAAATAGTCATGGCACCAGAAAGAATCGTTCTCCTATCGAGCCGAGAAATCGAGAAAATGCGTCAAGCTGGACGTTTAGCCGCCAAGCTCCTGGATCACATTGAACCCATGATTCAGCCAGGAGTCAGTACCTTGGAACTCAATGATGAAGCCGAGCGCTGGACTCAGGAACATGGAGCAAAAAGCGCTCCCCTCGGTTATCATGACTTTCCTAAGTCAATTTGTACCAGTATTAATGAAGTCGTCTGTCACGGTATCCCCAATGCTAAACAAATTCTGCAAGATGGGGACATTATCAATATTGATGTAACCCCGATTGTGGATGGATTTCATGGGGATACGTCTCGAACCTTCTTTGTCGGTACACCTTCACCCACCGCCAAAAAACTGGTTGAAGTTACCTACGAATGTATGATGCGGGGAATCGCCGCCGTGAAACCCGGAAACCGCATTGGTGATATTGGGGCGGCTATTCAGGAATACGCGGAAGCTAATGGTTTTTCTGTGGTTCGGGATTTTGTCGGACACGGCGTTAATCGAATCTTTCATACGGCTCCCCAGGTGCCTCACTATGGTACTCGCGGAAAAGGAAAGCGTCTGCGTTCCGGGATGGTGTTCACCATTGAACCTATGATTAATGAGGGGACGTGGGAAGTGGAAATTCTGGCGGATAAATGGACAGCGCTGACAAAGGATCGTAAGCTTTCGGCTCAATTTGAGCATACTATAGCAGTTACGTCAGATGGGGTAGAGATTCTAACGTTACCCGAACCGATGACAACGATGAAATCGGCGTGATGCATTGGGATGGGGGAGAATTTCCTACTCCCTAATCACCAATTACTTGACCCCTCCCTAACCCTCCCCTTGACAAGGGGAGGGAACTCGAAGTTCGCTGCAACAAAACCTGTCCTTCGTCAACAGAAAGCGGATTCGATATAGTTTTGTAGGATAAGCTCACATCCTTCCAGAATGAATGGTTCACCGACTTGAAGGGCTGACGTCGGCAACAGGTTCTTAGTATTATCCTGGCATGAGTTTTGGCAGATACGGTGGTAGCGAACAAGGGCGACATCAAACCGACAAGGAAGATCACTTAAATCGGGATTTTCTGCTAAAAATAGTTCGGCTGTTCGCCAAATTTTGGCTTGCTTAGAGGATGTAATCGCCAATTGACCATCGGCATCCCAATTCCCTCGACTGCGAGTTTTCACCTCGACAAAGGCTAAGATAGATGACTCCGCGTTTGCTGGCAAGGGGGTAGGGGGCTGAAATTGGGGGTTTATATCCAGATTGGAGACGGGATTTTCCTTTACCTCTCCATCCCGATAGGCAATCAGGTCGATTTCTCCCCAGCGACAGTGCCATCGGTGATGTAAAATAGTCCAACCTTGGGCTTGTAACCAGGTGGCAACGAGTTGTTCTCCTAGTTTTCCTTTGTTAGTTGTCATTTGTCATTCGTCATTCGTCATAAGTGGGTGGACACAATTAAAGTTAACGGTTGAGATTAGGGAACAGGGAACAGGGAACAGGGAACAGTAAGGGTTTGAGGGCAATTTACTTACACTTAATACAGTACCGTTTTCTTTTGTCCGACTACTTACCAAGTTGCAGTCTAAGGTAGAATCTGTCATGCTGAGTGGAGTCCGGAGCGAAGCGGAGGAACGAAACGAAGCATCTGTAGAACCGCTTCTAAAAACCTAGACAAACCTACCCATAAGTAATTCTGCCTTGGTATAAGTCCACGGTGTAACTTTTGGTCGATGACCGTTAACGCTTGCGCTTGGCTGATACCCGGCGTTGTTGCTCGATATCAGCCTTAAC
>NZ_JAVJQN010000130.1:0-9831 GCF_040218245.1 Coleofasciculus sp. E1-EBD-02
ATAAATCCAGTTTTGACGGATGAGATAATTGGCTGAGTTGTAAAGATTTTTAGACTGCCAAGACAAGCTATCTATTTCCCTCCAAAAACGATGCCCTTTTTTGATTATATGTCTTTGGGCTAGTAGCATTATTGTCCGTGATATTTTAACTCGGGCCAAATCTTATCGTACCAGACGGCAATTGATGACCGATCAACACCTCGACTCCGCTCGGTGTTGACGCGCTGAGCGAAGCCGAAGCGTCAAGTTTCCTTGTTTCCACCACCTCCAGGCAGTTCGATAACTGATTCCTGCTTTTTTGGCATAGTCTGAGAGTTTCATCTCTATATATTACCCAACATGACTACATCTGACTATATTCTTATTGAAACTTTACAATACTCCCCTGAGTAATCATTATGCCTTATCGTACCAACTCTAATAGAGTAGAATTTCGTGATTAGTGATCTACGATACAAGCGACAAGAAATGTAGGGGCGCAAGGCTTGCGCCCAGAAATATTTTGGTGTTGCCGAAATCTTTAATATACCGTAGCCAAAATGTCAGTACCTGTGAACAAGCATCAAACCCTTACAAATGACAAATGACGAATGACAAATGACAAATGACAAATGACAAATGACCATCCCCACCGTTAACTTTAATTGTCACCACCTACTTATTGTCTCTCGGTTCTAGTAGCTTTATCCTATTCTGATCATCAAACTTTTCCTTGTTATCAATAGTTTCTAAAGTCGCTTCCTGTTCCTTTAACGACTCAATATTGTTGCTCAACTCCACTGTGTTTCTATATACTCGATTGAACGATAACCAAACTACGGTAGTAGTGAAACTGGCTCCTATAATCACCGTTAATGGTAAAATAACACCACTGTCAGTCATCGAAACTAATGGAATGCAAATCCCTAGCATTCCCGTGGCAAATCCCCAGATAATCGCAGTAGCGGCAAGTTTAAAGCCTGCTCCTTGTGTTTGACGTATCATAAGTTAAGTAGGTTGGTGGAAATAAACTTAACTAGATTAAGTTATGTAAACAAGTCTCAAACCTTTACTGTTCCCCGTTCCCTGTTCCCTGTTCCCTGTTCCCTGTTCCCTGTTCCCTAATCTCCACCGCTAACTTTAATTGTGTCCACCTACTTAACTAAAGTTATCAGACAATCACTATCTCGTCTATCACAATGCGATAGTGTTCATCTCCCGCCCAAAACAATGCAATAAATCTTCCAGCTTGGGGTCAGTCAAATCATTAACCACCAACTCCGCCCCCGCCGCAATTAACGCCTGTGGTTCATAAGTCGTCGCCACACCAATCGTTAAAAGTCCCGCACCGACGGCGGAACGAACGCCAGTTAAGGAGTCTTCAAACGCCACGGCTGAAACCGGAGATACACCCAATAATTCTAACCCTACCTGATAAGGCATGGGATCAGGTTTACCCTTTTCCAGTTCCTCCGCTAAAACAACGGTGGTAAAGTGCTTGTCTAAACCGAGAACTTGCAACATGAATTGGGCATTATCTTTCGGTGCATTTGTTACCACCGCCTGCTTCAGTTGCTTTTGATTTGCCCAATCTAACATCTCTAGCAATCCGCCTAACGGTTTCAATTGTTTGGCGGCACGTTTCCGATATTCTGCTTCTTTATAATCCCCTAACTCTTTTCCTGCTTCTAGAGACAGATGAGGTAATAAATCCTTGACAATCGCCGCATTGAGACGACCGCTAAAATGAGTTTGGTAGAAGGCGTGATCAAACTCTAAGCCATACTCGCGCAAGATATCTTGCCACGTCTGAAAATGGATAGGGTCAGTATCCGCTAAGGTGCCGTCTAAATCAAATAATAATGCCTGAAGCATAATCGGTGGAATAGTAGCTGTTGCACCCTAGTCTACCGCTTTGTAACGAAATATGACAAGAACGATTAGTGATATGATTCAATCTCAACTCGCACTACCCAAGGTATCCTATACGGTTGAATGGAAAAAGTTGCCTGATGATTTTCAATTACCCGATGAACCTGTGGAGAATATTTATCATCCCTTACTCGCATCAGCGCTGCGGGAGATTCTAGAAATCGCTGGCTTTATCACCGCCTCCATGCTATTCGCCTCCAACTTTGCTATCTGCGCCACAGTGGACAGAAAAATAGTGGTCAAAGCACCAGATTGGTTTTATGTTCCCAATGTGTTACCTATCGCGCCAGAAGTTACTCGTCGCAGTTATACCCCTCATGCAGAGGGAGATATTCCAGCCATTGTTATGGAGTTTCTTTCTGAGACTGAACAGGGAGAATACTCAGCGAAATCGACTTATCCCTATGGAAAATGGTATTTTTATGAGCGGATTTTGCAAGTCCCAATTTATGTTATTTTTAACCCAAATGATGGCACATTAGAAGTCCATGACTTAGTAGCCGGACATTATGAACTGCGACAACCCGATGCCAATGGACGCTACTGGATTGCCACAATGGGTTTATATTTGGGAGTTTGGTACGGCACTAAGGCGGAAATAACCTGCTATTGGTTACGGTGGTGGGACGAATCAGGAACTCTTTTCCCTTGGGGAGTTGAGCGAGTGGAACAGAGTTTACACGAAGGAGTACAACAAGGAAGAATGCAGGAAAAGTTAGCTATGATTAACCGTTTATTGATTCGCCGAATTGGTGAAATTACTCCGGATGTGCAATCCCGAATTAATACTTTATCGGCGACAGCTTTAGATGAATTAAGTGAGGCTTTATTAGGTTTTACCGATATGACGGATTTAGTCAATTGGATTGAGCAGTATTAATGTTGAAGTCACCCCATTTTGAGGAGGCGATTGAAATCGCTGCTACACAAACTGACATGATAGAACGCAACTTAGTAAGTAGTCGTACAAAAGAAAACGGTACTGTACTAAGTTTTGTAAATTGCCCTCAAACCCTTACTGTTCCCTGTTCCCTGTTCCCTGTTCCCTGTTCTTTGACGATAATTAAGTCCAATCAAGTCTTTAAAATAAATAGATGTTGGTTCTTTTAATACTGAACTATAGTCTTTGTGAATTTGAGGAGTAACTGAGGTACTATCGCTGAAAAATAGAGAATCTCCGAGAACGGCAACAGACTTTTGATTAAGGGAGTGAATTAAATCCTGTGACCGTATCCCTTTTTGATTATAAATTTTATTTAACGCGGCATTATCTTCTGACACAATTGCTTTAAATGCCATTTGTTCATCCTCAGTAAGCTGTTGAGTAAATTCCAGCAATTTCTGCCATTCTCGTGGTAAAATTGCGGATAAACTTGGTTCAATTATGGGAAATATTGTTTCACTTGCTGTTAACTTCTGTACTCGTAGGGTTTGCATTTGCTGTTGCAGAGCGGCATAATCGGATTCTAACTGCTGTTTAAGCTGATCTAATCGCGTCAAATCTTGATTGAGTTGCTTTTGTTGTTGCTGTTTTTCAGTAACTTGTTGCTGCATTTGTTCCAATTCGGATTTGAGCGGAGTGAGATTTTCCTGCACTCGCTGTTGCTGTATTCGCAAGGATAAAAAAGCTTGATTCAGTTGCTCTAAACGTTGTTTTAAGGCTTGAATTTGGGTATGTAAGTCGTAAGCTTCGCCGCCTAAGTCTTGCTTACGGTGTTCTAGTTCGGCTAAGTCTTGACTAAGATGTTCGTGGTGATGCAGTTTATCGGCTATTTCAGTTTGAAGCTGTTCGAGTTCAGTATGTAAGTGATTTAAGCGAGTTTCCGCTGGCTGGATTTGAGCCGTTTTTGCCCAGAGGGATTGATTCAGTTCACTTTGGTGTTTCTCTATCTGCTGAATTTGCGATCGCAGAATACTCACTTCCTCTAGGTGTTCCTGCTTGTGCTGTTGAACTTCACGGATTTCTTGATACAGGCTATTTCGTTGGTTATGCAGTTCAGACACCCGACTCAGAAGCTGACTTCGTTCCGTTTGTAATGCATTGATACTGGCTTCGAGTTGGTGTTGAGTTTCCCTTCCCTGCATGAGTGATGCATACAGCAGGCTTTCTTCTTCCTCAAATTCTTGGATTTGATTGAGTAAAGCATTTTTGCGCTGTTTTTCTGCTTGGAGGCGTCGCCTATCTGCTACAGTAACGCCAGCATAACTTGCGACAACGGTAACGACTCCATTAACCAAGGCTTTGTTGGGGTTAACGAACAATCCCACACCCACGCTGACTGTAAAAGCAACTGTACCAAGAAGCATTTGATTAACAAGTTGGTTCATTGGTCATTCGTCATTGGTCTTATGTCTTATGTTATTGGTCTTATGTCATTTGTCATTGGTCTTATGTCTCAAATCTAAACGAAAAGAGGGCGGGTTTTGTTGATAAGTTATCGGTATACCCATCAATTAAATGGCTCGCGCCCGCCCCTACAATACGATATAACTTTTGCATCCTGCTACCCTTCTACCCTATCCAAAGGACGAATCCCTAAATCAGCGCTGAGAAAATCCACAAATTGGCGGGCGCTGCGTCCAGAACGTCCATTGTGGCGGGTTGCCCATTGAATGGCACGGGATTTTAAGTCATTTTGGGGTAAGTTTATGTTGGCTTGTTGGGCTAAATGATAGACAATGTTGAGATAAGCGTCTTGGTTGGCTGGTTCAAAGGTCAGGGTTAAGCCGAAGCGATCGCTAAAGGATAATTTTTCCTGTAAGGTATCCCAAGCATGGATTTCATCATTATCGCTGGGACGAGGGCGATCGCCAAAAAATTCCCGTACTAAGTGGCGTCGATTGGAGGTGGCATAAACGACTACATTTTGGGAACGGGCGGTGACACCCCCTTCTAAGACGACTTTTAAGGCTTTGAATGCATCGTCGTCTTCTTCAAAGGAGAGGTCATCTACAAAGATGATAAACTTCTGCGGTACGTCTCGCAATTGCTCCACAATCATCGGTAAATCTTTTAAGTCAGACTTGGCAACTTCAATCAACCGCAGTCCCTGATTCTTATAATTTTGTAATAACCCCTTGACTAATGACGACTTTCCTGTGCCACGACTGCCATAAAGTAAGACATGTAACGCCGGATAATCGGCGAGTAAAAATTCTGTATTTTTAACTAACGCGGCTTGTTGAGACTCATAACCCACCAATTGAGTTAACTGAATCGGATCAGGGTGGGCGATACCAACCAATTGACCCGACTGCCAACGCAGAGCATGATATTGGGCAAATAACCCTGTACCATGTTGCTGATAGTGGGCGGCTAATTCCTCTAGAGATTCTGTCCAATCACTCTGTTGGTGTAGAAATGTGGGCTGCACCGTTTCCAGATTCCAAGAAACAGGCTGTGCTTCTAACTGAGAGGCTTTTTGCACCCACCGACTTAGCTGTTCGGCGCTACATTCAGAAAGATGTTGTAAGGCGTGTAAATCCTGTTGAGCCGCCGTGACTAGGGCTGGGGGTAAATCTTGCAAGGCTACCCGTTGTACTTGCTGAGTAAAGGGATTATCGTCTTGGAGAATTTGCCGAATCAGATAATCTTGCCAACTTTCTCCGTGGGCGGCTAACGTTTTGAACCAGTTACCATAAGCCACCAAGCAAGCAGTTTGTTCAGCTTCACCCTTGCTTAAGGTTTGCAAAATATGGATAAAAGCTCGTCCCACGTCGTTACGGAAAACTGATTGATACAGTAGCAGCGACGCGGCTTGGCGTTTGAGGAATTGGCTGGAGGAGTTGGCAGGTGTTTTTGTTGATGGCATGACGCCTATTGTAGCGGATTACAGAATACCCAAGGAAATTTCGTTTCTTTCCTCAACCCAGCCGACAAAGGTAATATGCTTCCTGTTCCCAGCCTAATTGGTCGCTATCCTGTGATAACTGATTCGTGGTAGGCATTAGTTGTGGGTTTATGACTGTTGCAGACTGTTCAGAAAATAGTTACGTTAGTTGATATCATTTTATGATTGCACAGGCTGCAACTATGGAGCGAGAAGCTGTAACTATCCGTATTCCCGCCGATTTGCTTGAGCAAGCAAGGCAATTTCGAGAGGGCAGTGAGTCTTTTAACGAGATGGTGGTTGAAGCAATCAACCGCGAGGTGCGACGGCGGCGATCGCTAGCAGCCCATCAACGCATTGTGACTCGTAGTGCTGAAGTAGAAGCCAAAACAGGAATTCAATCAAGTTCTGTGGACTTGATTCATCAGCTGCGATCGGGTGAGGGACGACGTGACTAAGTGTATCGACACTAGCGTTTGGATTCCTTATTTGATACCTGAGACATTGCAACCCCAAGCCAGAAACTTTATCCTTCCCTTGCTGACATCGAATGAGCGTTTGGTTGCTCCAGCATTTGCATGGACTGAAGTTGGCTCAGTATTGCGAAAAAAAGTAAGGTTGGGAGCAATTACCACTTCCCAGGCTACAGGGTTTTATGATGATTTCTGCCAGATGCCTGTTGAGTACCTCGATAGCAATGCTATCCGTGCCAAAACATGGGCGATTGCCCAACAGTTCTCTTTGGCAACTCTCTATGATGCTGCTTTTCTAGCCGTTGCCGAGCTAGAATCTGCCGAATTCTGGACAGCCGACCAATCTTTGCTCAATACGCTTACACCATGTCCAGGATATGTCCGAAAACTGGAAGCATAAATAAGTGAGGGCAAAAGTCCTTTGTTTGGGAAATCTATTGTCATTGACAATAATAGTCGCGATCGCACTCAATGCCATTCTCTATAGTCCGCGTAGGCGGACTTTGTTTGTTTAGCCGCGATTTTAATCGCCAGACTTAAGTTGACATCAATGAAGGGCGCACGTCGGTGCGCCCCTACGATAATGTCGTTTTTCCACGACGCCGATTGATGGAGAAACGTTCTAGCCAATGATGGTAAAATCGGCTTCTGTTAAGAGGTTGGCATTCACTCCTTTGAGAATAGCCAGCGTCTCATCTTCAAAACCAATCAGGGTATTTTTGCCATCTTGAATAATCGATAACTGACCAAAAGTTAAACCATTGGCTAAACCAATTAAATCTGCACCGTCTTGGAAATCTACGATTGTATCTGTCCCTTCATTCATAGCCAGGATAAAGGTATCGCTACCACTACCGCCAGAGAAGTCATCCCCAGTTAGGGTATCGTTACCGAGTCCGCCGCGCAGGATGTCATCCCCATCATCCCCCCAGATTTGGTCATCCCCGGCTTCACCAAAGAGTTGGTCATTACCCCCTTTGCCACCGATGCGATCGCTCCCTGCACCACCGAAGATGATATCATCGCCACCGATATCGACTTGGGGGGAGCGTTGATTCAAGTCGCCGCGTAAGACATCATCCCCGTCACCGCCGAAGATGGTATCATTGCCGAGATTGCCTGCGATGGTGTCATTACCGCCGAATCCGTTAATGCGATCGCTCCCTTGAGTGCCAACTAAAGTATCATTGTTGGGGGTGCCATCGATTCCTGAGCGGATACTGCCAAACACCACATAAGTTTCTCCTTCTCTGGCACCGACAGTATCTCTGGTACCGATAATCAAGTCATCAATGCCATCTCCATTCATATCTCCTGCTCCACTCACCGAATAACCTGAGCGGTCACCCACATCAATCCCGTTGATGACAAAGCCATTGCTACCGTTGAGTTCAGACAGCTCAAGTGAAGCATTAAAACCTTCGCTGTTACCAAACACCACATAAGTTTCTCCTGCCCCACTGTTACCGTTGGGGTTAGCCAAAGTGGCACCGATAATCAAGTCATCAATGCCATCTCCATTGATATCTCCTGCTCCACTCACCGAATAACCTGAGCGGTCACCCCTATCAATCCCGTTAATGACAAAGCCATTGCTACCGTTGAGTTCAGACAGCTCAAGTGAAGCATTGAAACCTTTGCTGTTACCAAACACCACATAAGTTTCTCCTGCAAAAGAGTTACCGTTGGGGTCAGCATTTCTGGCACCGATAATCAAGTCACCAATGCCATCTCCATTGATATCTCCTGCTCCACCCACCGAAGAACCTGATTGGTCAAACACATCAATCCCGTTGAGGACAAAGCCATTGCTACCGTTGAGTTCAGACAGCTCAAGTGAAGCATTGAAACCTTTGCTGTTACCAAACACCACATAAGTTTCTCCTGCCCTAAAGTTACCGTTGGGGTCAGCACCTCTGGCACCGATAATCAAGTCATCAATGCCATCCCCATTGATATCTCCTGCTCCACTCACCGAACTACCTGATTCGTCACCCGCATCAATCCCATTGATGACAAAGCCATTGCTACCGTTGAGTTCAGACAGCTCAAGTGAAGCATTGAAACCTTCGCTGTTACCAAACACCACATAAGTTTCTCCTGCAGGGTCAGCAAGGGATGCATCGATAATCAAGTCATCAATGCCATCCCCATTGATATCTCCTGCTCTACTCACCGAACCACCTGAGTTGTCAAACCGATCAATCCCGTTAATGATAAAGCCATTGCTACCGTTGAGTTCAGACAGCTCAAGTGAAGCATTGAAACCTTCGCTGTTACCAAACACCACATAAGTTTCTCCTGCACTCAAGTTACCGTTGGGGTCAGCATTTCTGGCACCGATAATCAAGTCATCAATGCCATCTCCATTGATATCTCCTGCTCCACTCACCGAAATACCTGAGTAGTCACCCCTATCAATCCCGTTAATGACAAAGCCATTGCTACCATTGAGTTCAGATAGCTCAAGTGAAGCATTGAAACCTTCGCTGTTACCAAACACCACATAAGTTTCTCCTGCACTCAAGTTACCGTTGGGGTCAGCACGGGGGGCACCGATAATCAAGTCATCAATGCCATCTCCATTGATATCTCCTGCTCCACTCACCGAACGACCTGAGTCGTCAAACGGATCAATCTCATTGAGGACAAAGCCATTGCTACCATCCAATTCACTAAGATTCAAAAATGCAGTTGTCATAGTATTCTCCCGTTAAATTTCAGTTACTATTGCTCCGAACCAACCCTGACAATACGCCGAATTTCATCTGTTTTAAACCCAACTGCCATCGGACGCCGCATTCCTGGCAACATCGCCACATCATACAACTCGGTCACTATCCCTTCAATTCGCAACCAATGCACAATATCCCCACTCCTCAAATCAATCACGAATAACCCACAGCGCGGTTCAGCCTGCTTACTCTCTAACTGCTCATCCAACGCCAAACCCGAAAACGTTTTATTCTCCCTCGGCTTCGATAACCCGACAATCGCAAAATCCCCACTAAACGCCAACCCGCGCAAATAACCGGGACAAAACGCCACTGACTCAAACTCTCCCCGGTTCAAATCAACATATCCAAACTCCCCTGTGCCAGAATTGAGCAACCAGAGTTTACCCTGATATAGTCGCGGCGAATGAGGCATCGATAACCCCGTCAAAATCACCTGATTGCTACCCACATCCACCACACACCCGCCATCGTGCCGTTTATCCCGCCAACCATCAGCAACATCCGATTGACTCACGGCTGTCACATACCCCGGTTGTCCCTCTCTCATCGCCAAACCATTCAAATGACACCGATCTTCAGCCGCCAGCTTAGAAATAAACGGCGGTTGCCATACCGGAATAAAACTGTGGGTTTCGCTCACTGTTGCCAAACAGCTAAATAAGGTATTGACAAAGATGGGGGAATCCCCCCCAGCCCCCCTTTGTAAGGGGGGAGCAAGAGATCCCCCCCCTTTTGAAGGGCTGACAGGTGTAGGTTTTTTATTTTAGGGTTGGGACAAGACAAGGAGGACAAGGAAGGAAAGAAGACAAGGGGGGAAAACCGTACAGAATTCGGTTCGGTCAAACTAACTTCTAAAAGCCGAAACGCCCTATTTTTCGT
>NZ_JAVJQN010000132.1:0-8442 GCF_040218245.1 Coleofasciculus sp. E1-EBD-02
ATACGGGAAACAATAACTTGTTCAGAGGCAGAGAATTCTATCGGCGGATGCCACAGTGGTGGATGCATTGGTGTTCTTCCTGCTTGACTTAAATGAGACTGAGAAATGATTTTTTACACTTCATCTAATCAGACCTCTTACAACTGTTGTGTCAACCCTTTTTCTCATGCTTTACCCCCATCGTGATTACGGGACCGGCGCTCTCGAGGACGTTGGGTAAGTCGGGGAAGCTGGGGTAGCAGGGGAAGCAGGGGGAGCAGGGGAAGCAGGGGGAGATGAGGGAGATGAGGGAGATGAGGGAGATGGGGGAGATGAGGAAGTTAACTCAAAACTCTACCTTACCTGTTCCCTGTTCCCTGTTCCCTGTTCCCTGTTCCCTAACAAATGACAAATGACCAATGACAAATGACGACTAAGGCACATTAAAGAGAATACTATTGGGCAAATTACTAATAGCACGTTGCAGGGTGGCTAGCGCTCGGTTGTAGTCTAGTATTGCTGTCAATAGGTTGACTCTGGAACGAGTTAATGCTGTTTGCTGATTAATTACATCGGTTTGAGTACCAACCCCAGCGCCAAATCGTAACCGTGCCAATCGTAAGCTTTCTTGTGCCTGTTCTAGGGCAAAAGATGCCGTTTGAATATTCTCCTGGCTAGCTGTTAACTGGAAAAAAGCTTGTTCGACCTCAAGGCGAATTTGGTCACGTTCATTGGCAAAATTGGATTCCGCGATCGCCACATCCGCTTCGGCTTGTCTGGCTCTGGCTTTTGCGGCTCCCCCATCAAAGAAATTCCACTGGAGCCGCGCTCCTAACGTTAAGCCATCGGTCGGACCATCACTATCATCCAACTGGGTGGAAATATTATATTGGGCAAACAGACTCACCTGGGGTTTATTGTCCGCTAGAGCAATGCGCCGTTGTTGTTCATTAATATTGCGTTGTGCCAGTTGCTGTTCCAACTCTGCCCGGTTTTTCAACGCTAAAATAATGCTTTCTTCTAAGGAAAGTTCCCAGTCTCCTGCCACATTTATGGGATCAGCCGCAGAGATTCCCACCTGCTGATCCAAACTCAACAATTGTGCAATTTGGCGGCGGGCAATGCGTTGCTGACTAATCGCATCTGTTAAGGCTTGATTATTATTAGCAAGTTCCACCTGCGCCTGCAACACTTCAAATCGAGTTCCTAAGCCAGCTTGTTCGAGTAACTGGGCATCCCGCAGACTACGAGCCGCATCATTAACCGCCGCTTGGCTAATTTCGACTTGGGCATCTGCCTGTTGTAAATCGTAGTAAGTCCTCGTGACATTTAATCGTAAATCTGCCAGGATGCTTTCTACACCTAGTTGCTGGAAGCGTACCTGTTGTTCGGCGGCTTGAATGGCTGCTGGACGACGCCCAGCCGTATAAGCGGCATAATTTAATTCCAGTCTGGTATCAAAACTTGTCGATGTGATGGTTCGATTCGTCTGACCCAGTAGCTCTTGTAAAAAACCTTGCTGACCTCCTGTTTCCGACTCAGTGCGGATAAATTCGGCAATGGCGCTAATCGATGGGAATTCGGCAGCTAGGTTTTCTTGTAGGGCAAACTCCGCTCGTTCTAACTGAAGTCTAGCAATTTGTAACTCTTGATTGTTACGTCGTGCCAATTCTATTGCCTGTTCTAGGGTAATTGGCTGAGTCGTTTGCACTTGGACTTCTTCAACTTCGGTGGGAAACAGCAATGGATTGGCACTGGGATTGAGCAATTCTGATATCGGTAGATCAGGAGTGGTAGGGGGTATCGGTACAGAGTCCAAATCGGGTGTGAGAAAGTCGGGTGAAGGTGTTTCGGGTTCCTCTAGGGTGGGAAGAGATGGAATGGATTCCGGGGATGGAACAATCGAATCGTCTGGCTCTTGGGTAACGAGTTGGTTGGAGTCTGGAGCCAGTTCTGTGGGATTAGCGGAATGTTCAGTCTCAGAGGTTACGGGTTCACTCACAGAGTTCAGGGGATCACGTCGTTCAGCGTGAGTTGATTCCTCTGTCGTGTTCCGGGGGGAATGAAGCCCTTGCTCCCTTGCGATCGCGTCTAAGCTTGTGCTGAGGACATCAGGATCAATCCCTTCTGCCATCTGCATGGTTGGTGAGCCTGTCGAACCACTGCCCTCTGCCTTTCTTCGGTCATCGTCTGCATCAATGAATACATTCTCCTCAATCGATGGGGGAGCAACCGTTGTCAATCCTCTCTGTGTCACCCCATCATAGTGATGAGTCGGGGCTTGACGTTGAAAGTTAAGCGGCGACGGTAAATCTTGAGAGGCGCTTGGTTTTGTATAGATCAGAGCGATCGCAGTCCCCACACCTAGAGCTACAAAATCACGAAACGTTGGCATAAGTTTAAAGTTGGGTCTTTAGTCTAAAAAAAATTATTTTGCTTACATTGAGTAGAGTCACCATAGGCAGAATAATCGCTTATCTGTGAGGTTGGCAAACTGGGTCAAGATTAGAGTATCTCAATCAAGCTTGACACAAGCAGTCAGCAGCATCTAGTGCATCCTGGCAAAAATAACTAACCAGCTCCCCCAGCTCCCAGACGTAGCATGCTACGTCTCTACATGGCTCCCCCAGCCGTTAATAGCTGAATTAGACCATTGACCATGCGATCGCGCTCTAAGGGTAAAATGTCATGACCCTGCATGATGTTTTGCACGATCAGGTAATGAACCAGAGAACCTGTAAAAATCCGGGCGGCGACGACGGGATCGGGCAAGTTGAGTTGGGGTTGAGAGGCTAAGTACAAGGACAGCCGTTCCATTAAGGGTTTGATAATTTCGCGCACATGGGTTTGAGCTAACTCCGGAAACCGCTCAGACTCGCCAATGATTAACCGCATCAAGGTTAACAGCGCTGGATTGTTCGCAAACTCTTCGAGTACCGCCGTTGCCATTTGACGCAGAACCTGCTCAGGAGGCGTTTGCAAGTCTGGTTCAGTGGGCAAACTCAGAATGAGCTGACTGTTGTTTTGGGTGAGTTGGTGGATCAAGGCGACAAATAATCCCTGTTTATCTTGAAAGTAGCTATACAGCGTGGGTTTGGACACTCCTGCTGCTGATGCAATCCGATCCATGCTAGCTGCTGTGTATCCATGCTTGGTAAACACTTGCAAGGCACCTGCCAATATTGCTTGGGCTTTATCGGGTTTTTCTTTGTTGGATGAGTTGGATGACTGGGATGGAGTGGAACGATTCACCATTTGATTAAGTTTTGGGTTTTGAATGTGTAGGGGCGGGTTTGACGATTATCCTTTTTTTCACTGACCCAGATGCGACTAAACCCACCCCGATCAAGTGTTAGAGTTTTCACCCTTCCCTTGGCTCAGGGGGAACCGGGTGAGGATGGAAAGGACAAGTCGCCCGATCTATGTTTTTTATTTTACTAAACCGTGTAGTTGACATTACTAAACCGTTTAGTAAAATATAGACAGATACAGATAACGCTTTTCTCTGATCGGAGAACACCCATGAGCTTAGACCTGTTAAACCATCAGGCAGCATCAACCCAATCACCACGTCGTTGGCTAGCGTTTGT
This sequence comes from Coleofasciculus sp. E1-EBD-02, assembly GCF_040218245.1. Lineage (NCBI taxonomy): Bacteria > Bacillati > Cyanobacteriota > Cyanophyceae > Coleofasciculales > Coleofasciculaceae > Coleofasciculus > Coleofasciculus sp. E1-EBD-02. The sequence goes on from NZ_JAVJQN010000132.1 coordinate 3,570, forward strand.
CGGCGTCGCCATTTTGGGGCTAGCGGGAACAGCATGGGGGGTCTGGCAATTTCGAGTGGCTCAGATGAGGGAGGCTCAAACGGAAGTCTCAGTTGTGCCTGAAATCAAAACGGTGACAGCATTGGGGCGGTTGGAGCCAGCGGTCGAAATGATTAACCTCACCGCGTCAACCTCAACTCAGCAAAGCCGAATTGAGCAACTGTTCGTGGAGGAGGGCGATCGCGTCCAAGCAGGAGAGGTGATTGCGATTTTAGATACCCGCGATCGCTTACAAGCATCCCTGCAAAAAGCCGAGAAACAGGTTCGTGTCGCTCAGGCAAAACTGGCACAGGTACAAGCTGGCGTCAAAGCGGGTGAACTGCAAGCCCAGCGTGCTGAAATTGCCCGACTTCAGGCAGATAGAACTGGGAGTTTGGCGGCTCAACGGGCGGCGGTGGATCGGTTGCAGGCAGAAGTACAAAATGCCCGCTTGGAATATGAGCGATACGAATCCTTGTATCAGCAGGGTGCTGTCTCCGCCTCTCAACGGGATGCCAAGCGGCTGGCTTACATAACGGCTCAACAACAGGTTCAGCAGGCAAAAGCCGAGTTAGGGCGGATTGAGACAACGAGTCAAGAGCAAATTCAACAGGCACAAGCCACCCTGGATCGACTCGCCGAGGTGCGTCCCGTAGACGTAGAAGCAGCCGAGGCAGAAGTCCAATCAGCAAAAGCCACTGTTGTCGAAGCCCAAGCCAATTTAGAGCAAGCCGAAGTGCGATCACCCCGTGTGGGTCAAATTATTAAGATTCACACCTATCCGGGCGAAAAAATAGCGGATCAGGGCATTGTCACACTTGGGCAGACTCAGCAGATGAAAGCGATCGCGGAAGTTTACCAAAGTGACATTCTCAAGGTTCAGGAGGGTCAACCTGCCACAATTACATCACCCGTCATTCCTAACTCACTTCAGGGTACAGTCGAGCGGATTGGCTTACAAGTCGAGCAACAACAGGTTGTTGATGAAGATCCCGCCGCCAATATTGATGCCAAAGTTGTTGAAGTTCACATTCGTCTTGATCCCAACTCGAGTCAGAAGGTGTCAGGATTAAGCAATTTACAAGTTACAGTCACCATTCAAACTGAATAATTAGTCATTTGTCATTCGTCATTTGTCAGGGAACAGGGAACAGGGAATAGGGAATAGGGAATTTTATCTCTCATCTCCCTCATCTTCCCCAGCTCCCTCTGCTCCCCCAGCTCCCCCAGCTCCCCCAGCTCCCTCAGCTCCCCCAGCTTCCCCAGCTCTCCATCACCCCATCACCCACTAAACCGTTTCAACGCTCCCGATATCATTATCGTTGCTTCGGTTGTGGATAGGCTTAAACCGGTCATTTCCAGTGCAGGTAGAGCCGCTCTCAATTCAAATTTGAACTGAGCATCCTTGAGTTGAAATAGAGGAACAATTTGCTCTACGAGTTGAATCTCAAAGATTTGTTCGAGTTGGGCGCTATCCAAGACGCCGTTACTTTTGAGCCATAACCCCAAGGGTTGGTGATTCAGGGAGCAACGCTGTAATAATTTGCTTAAGACGCGATCGCTTACCCATTGATCCCGTCGAATTAGGGATATCAAACCCTTTCCATCGAACCGATTAGCGGCGGCGACTATTCGACCTTGAGCTATCCAGATGTAGTGATTGGGAAAGTGTTGAATTTGTAGAGACGAGTGGATCTGCTTTGGTTTTGCTACAGGTGGTAACGTTGGTTCAAAACTCGTCCTGACTGATTCTTGAGACGTTCCATGGCGCGTCTTGAGGGTTGACGCCCTATCTTCCTCATTTCCCGTGTTTCCTCTAACGCCTACATTGGATTGCAAGTTTGTATCCGATGCGAAGCGGACACCAGTGAAGGGGTGAATCGCTAGTACACCTGTTTTATTCCCTTTCTCAAGCCACTGAAAAATCGCTGATAGAGGAAAATCAATTAAAGTGCCTTGAGTACCCATAATTTTAATTCTGATAATCAGCAAAAGTCAAGTAAAACGTTGAATCCTGACCGAGTTGAGATTCTACCCAAAGTCTACCACGATGATTGTCCACTCTTGTCTGACACAGGGTTAAACCAATTTCCATTCCTGGATACTCCTGTTTGCTATACAGGCGTTGAAAAATTTGGGAAATCTGGCGGCTACGTCTCGGAGCAATTTCTATTCCATTATCCCTGACAAAAACAACCATTCATTGTTCTGGTAAACGGCGCTACTATGAATTTTATGTGTATCCTGTGAGTGGTATTTTATCCCGTTTTTCAAAATAACTAATTATTGCATTCATTGAGGAGTTCTTGCCCTGGCAACAGGTAAATTGCTGTGAGTATATTCAAAAAAGTGGTTTTGTTTTTTAGCTTAGATAAAAATACAACTCTGTCACCTTTTCAGTATACTGATCCCCTTCTACCTTATCTGTTGGATAATGTCCTATAATTTCCGCTCTAGTGTTCAGAATGAACCAAAATAGACATTTTTGTTGGAAAATGTTGGTTTTTGGCACTCTGTCCTCTAAAATAAACTTAAAAAGGCTGAGTTAATACAATACATAATGATACTCAATGAATAGTATAGAAGCGCTATCTGTCCTGAGTTCGATGCTTCGTGAGCCGCCACTGAGTAACGTTCAAGAACAAGTCTTTCACTTGACGTGGCAAGGGTTAACCTATACGGAAATTTCGGCTAACATTGGATATGAAGAGAGTTATATTCGAGATGTTGGTGCTAAACTTTGGCAACGTCTTTCTCAGATTATTGGAGAAAAAGTCACTAAAAATAATATCAATACTGTCTTTGAGTACTATATTATCAACGGAACAAAAGATATTTCAGCCCAATCTCCTCTAGCCAACTTCAGCAATACTATGTTAAACCAAACCAAAACACCAGATCGGTTAGAATTCCCTGGTAGTCCTCTGCCACTTAATTCTGAATTTTACATCAATCGCCCCCCTGTCGAAGAAATCGCTTACGCGGAAATTGGCATACCCGGCAGTATCATTCGGATCAAAGCACCCTCAAAGATGGGAAAAAGTTCTCTGCTGCAACGGATTATTGCTCAAGCTAAGGCGCAAGGATTCCACACAGTTAATCTCGACTTTCAACAAGCTGATGAAAGTGTTTTTATCAACCTGGATAAATTTCTGCGCTGGTTCTGCGCTAACGTCGCTCGGCAGTTGCAGATCCCACCTAATCTGGATGACTATTGGGATGGAGATATTGGTAGCAAAGTTAGCTGTACCTTCTATTTTCAAGGATATCTGCTTGAGCAAATTGACACGCCGATTCTGCTGACATTGAATGAAGTTAATCGGCTGTTAGAGTATGACACAATTGCCAGGGACTTTCTACCATTACTGCGTTCCTGGCATGAAGAAGCCCAACTGGATGAGGGGTTTGAGCAACTGCGCTTTGTTGTGGTGCATTCGACGCAGATTTATACGTCATTAAATATTAATCAATCTCCCTTTAATGTGGGACTACCCTTGGTTTTGTCGGAGTTAACGTTAGAGCAGGTGCAGGAGTTAGCCTGTCGTTATCAACTAGATGGGATGGATGAGTCTCAAGTCGCCGACTTAATGGCAATGGTGGGAGGACATCCTTATTTAATCCAACTGGCATTTTATCACCTGCGTTACGCGGATCTTACCTTGGCACAGTTATTAGAAGAAGCACCAACCCTGGCGGGAGTTTATAGTCATCATTTGCGGCGTCAATTCGCCACGGTGGAAAAGAATCCGGAGTTAGTGGCGGCGTTGCAACAGGTGATTATGGCAACAGAGAGTGTGCGTTTAGATGCGATCGCGGCGTATAAATTAGAGAGTATGGGGCTGATCAAACTACAGGGAAATCAGGCGACAATCCGCTGTAAGTTATATCGTCTTTATTTGAGGGAACAACTCTCCCTGGAATCGCCAACCGATCCGCGTATTGGACAGTTAGAGCAAGAGAATCAACAGTTAAAGTATTTATCAAGAATTGATGACTTAACCAAGCTGGCGAATCGCCGTGATTTTGACGATCACCTCGCCGAAGAATGGCAGAGATTAGCGGAAGAAGAGGTTCCCCTGGCACTGATTTTAGCGGATATCGATTTTTTCAAATTGTTTAACGATGCGTTTGGTCATCTGACAGGAGACTTTTGTTTACAGCAAATCGCCCAAGCGATTCGGGAGTGCGTCAAGCATTCAGGGGCTTTGGTTGCCCGTTTTGGCGGGGAAGAATTTGCCGTAATTATGCCACAAATAAATGGAGAGCAAGCGGTACAATTAGCAGAGCAAATCCGAGAACGTGTCAAAGCCTTAAATATTTCCCATGATCCCTATCGGATGTGTGGATATTCCTCAATTATCACCCTGAGTTTGGGTGTCGCTGTGATGATTCCCCATCCAGATGATGATCCATTAAAGCTGGTGCAGGCGGCTGATGAAGCACTATTTGAGTCAAAACGACAGGGGCGCGATCGCGTGACGATCCGGTAGAGAGGTTCCGGTGGAACGTCTGTCAATCAATTGTAGGGGCGGGTTTAGCCACTCAATCTTGAATCCCACCGATAATGTATGTAGCAAAACCCGCCCTGACTAACATCAAAGATAAGACGTAGAAGGGCGGGTTTTGAATAAACCTGATCATCGATAGCGAGAAGAAAGTCCCTAAACCCGCCCCTACACCTATAATTAATACGAATGACAAATGACGAATGACGAATGACGAATGACAAATGACGAATGACGAATGACAAATGACAAATGACAAATGACAAATGACAAATGACAAATGACAAATGACGAATGACGAATAACAAATCATATCGAAAAAATCCCTTCTGGATTCACCGATAACAGCG
>NZ_JAVJQN010000134.1:0-56262 GCF_040218245.1 Coleofasciculus sp. E1-EBD-02
CCTCAAAGGAGAAAACACGACACCCGCAAGGGTAAACGTCGTGTGCCTGGGAACCTGGAAAGACAATTAGAGTTGTTTTCCCAGGATATGTGGAATGTGAGTTCCGCAGAATCCCCCTTTTTCTAAAAGGGGGAGTGTCAACGAGATAGGTTATGCCGTGAACAGCAAACTCATGCGAGCCTACACCAAAATCATTGTCCGAATCTTATGGAACCCAATTACCGACGTTGCCTAAGTTGTCGCCGGGTGGCTCAAAAACAAGTATTATGGCGAGTTGTGCGAATCCATCCATCGCGACAGGTAAAATTAGATCAGGGCATGGGACGTTCGGCTTATATCTGTCCTCAAGCGAGTTGTCTGGCGGCTGCTCAGAAAAAAAATCGATTGGGACGAGCGCTGAGGGCATCGGTTCCCGACGAAATTTATCAACGATTATGGCAACGTTTAGAACCTTGTCCCTGGAGCATCCAACGCAGCAGCGATTGAGCCAATGCATCCAAAAAACTCCAGCAAGGCTCTCAATGAACCTAAGCAATCGCTAGGATGGTAAAGGAGTACCATTACTAATGGTGTTCGGAGGTGAGTCTGACCCTGATCAAGTTAACAACTCCTACCTGAGGAAGAGACTGAGGATCTAGGGATCTAGAAAATCTATCTAGTTTTGTTAAGATTTGTGTAAGTTAACTATCCAGGCTCTGATTAAGAGTGTAGAGATATCCAACTGGCTTACAGTCAATCAATGATCGCCTGTGTAACATGAGTTATTGGTGAGTTATCGAGTAGACTCTTAAAGACACCTTATTGATTTAAGCCAATCCGGCACGGAAACCAATGACCACGCACGCTTTCAATCATTTAGTTATGGTGTAACAATATGTACGACGGGGGAATAGTGGATGAACAACGGCAAAGTCAGAATTTACGAATTATCACGGGAATTGAATTTGGACAACAAGGACATTTTGAATATTTGCGAAGGACTTCATATTGCAGTCAAAAGTCACAGTAGCACGATTACAGAATCTGAAGCTGAGCGAATCAGAGCGGCGGCGGAAAAATATGCTGAGGGGATCACTAGCCTCAAAGGTCGTGACCAAACAACCTCAGCATCTGCTAACCATGCAGATGGACGCTCTAACAATAATAATCAGCGTAAACAGCAAATTTTGAGCGTTAAACCTAAGCCTCGTTCCAGTTTTAGCTCTTCCCAGGGATCAGAATCTGGGTCAAAGTCTTCTCAACCCCCCGTCAAGCCGACTGTGAATCCACCGCGTCCACCCGCCCAGCTTAATCGACCGACGACACCAGTGAATTTGCAGGAGGACGATTCTGAGTCAGAAACAGAAACAGAAACACCAACTCCATCTCAAGGGTCACAGGAGAACGATACTAAAGCTGAAGTGGAAGCCAAACCCAAACTTATCCAACCCCCCGTTCGACCAGCGTCACCGAAACCCAGTCAACCCACCCAGGTCGAACGACCGAAATTGAAGCGCGAGCGATCGGATGAGACTCCATCAGAGTCGGATGACCGTTCTCAGCCGCCTGAATCGACGAGTTCTCCTGAACCGCCAACTCCGGTTCAAACTCCGGCTAAATCTCCCGCCCCAGCTCATCCGAAACCTCCGGCTCAGCCTGTTCCTAAACTTCAATCTCCCCCCAAACGCTCCCGACCGACTCGTCCGGGTGAGAGTCCTGAAGTGGCGGCTATCGATTCGGATTCTCAGGAACAGAAGCAGGAGGAGGTTGAGGAGGGCGTAGAAACCCTTCTGGAACCGCCGGAACTTAAAAATCTTAAAGCCAAACGACCCACGCCGCCACGTCAGTCGAAGAAACGTGAATGGATTGATGAAGAAGAAGATCGCGAAGGAGCTAAACCCGGAAAAGCGGCTAAGCTCAAGCGGCGACCTAAACTGATCGAAGAAGATGAGGAAGAGTTTGATGGTGACTACCAAACAGCTGACACCCCTGCGGCAGTCAGTATGTCGGTCGCTCGTCCTCCTAAACCTAAATCTCAAACGGGACAGACTCCCCCACCAACGGCAGCCAGTCAGGTTAGGAAAAAGCCAGAAGTTAAAACTGGCAGTAAACCAGAAAGTCGCGATCGCCGTCGTGAAAAGCAAGAAGTCGCTGAACGTCCTGAGCAAATTGTCTTAAACGATTCGCTAACCGTTCGAGAACTGGCGAATAAGCTGAACCTTGCCGAAACAGAAGTGATTAAGCAGCTATTCTTCAAGGGATTGGCAGTGAATATCACCCAAACCCTGGATCTGCCCACCGCTCAAATGGTTGCCGAAGAACTTGGCGTTGATGTTCAGACAGAAGAAGCTGAATCAGAAGCCGCTAAAACCGAAATGCTGGATGCGGCTGACTTGGAATACCTGGTTCGACGTCCACCTGTAGTCACAATCATGGGTCACGTCGATCACGGTAAAACCACGCTGCTGGATGCCATTCGCGAAACCAAAGTGGCACAAGGCGAAGCGGGAGGAATTACCCAGCACATCGGTGCTTACCATGTCGATGTGGAGCATGAAGATAAAGTCCAACAGGTGGTCTTCCTGGATACTCCAGGTCACGAAGCCTTTACCGCGATGCGAGCGCGGGGAGCGCGAGTGACCGATATTGCTATTTTGGTCGTCGCCGCCGATGATGGGGTGCAACCGCAAACCCGAGAAGCGATCAGCCATGCTAAAGCCGCAGAGGTGCCGATTGTGGTTGCCGTTAACAAAATCGATAAGGAAGGGGCACAACCTGACCGAGTGAAGCAGGAGTTAATGGAACATGGATTAGTCCCAGAAGAATGGGGCGGTGACACGATCATGGTGCCAGTGAGTGCGATCCAAAAAGAAAACTTGGATACGCTCCTGGAAATGATCCTGCTCGTTTCTGACATTGAAGAACTCTCCGCTAACCCCGCCCGAGTAGCCAAAGGTACGGTTATTGAAGCCAACCTGGATAAATCAAGAGGTCCAGTTGCCACATTGTTGGTGCAAAATGGCACGCTGCGGGTAGGTGATACTCTAGTTGCAGGATCGGTCTTCGGTAAAGTACGAGCCATGATCGATGACCGAGGCAAACGAGTAGACGAGGCAGCACCCTCCTTTGCCGTAGAGGTATTGGGTTTAAGCGATGTCCCGGCTGCTGGTGATGAGTTTGACGTATTTGAACAAGAAAAAGAAGCTCGCGCCGTTGCGGATACGAGAAGCCAAGAACAGCGAGAATCTCGTCTGCAACAGGTGATGTCGTCCCGTCGAGTCAGCCTGAATAGCCTCTCTGCCAAAGCTCAAGAAGGGGAACTCAAAGAACTCAACTTGATCCTGAAGGCAGATGTACAAGGTTCGGTTGAAGCCATTCTGGGTTCACTCAAACAGTTACCCCAAAATGAAGTTCAAATCCGAGTCCTATTAGCGACGGCTGGAGAAGTCACCGAAACCGATGTTGACTTAGCGGCGGCTAGTGGTGCGGTAATCATTGGCTTTAATACCACTTTGGCTCACGGCGCTCGTTCTGCTGCTGAACAAGAGAGTGTTGATGTGCGCGAATACAACATCATCTATAATCTCTTGGATGACATTCAAGCGGCGATGGAAGGGTTACTGGAGCCAGAATTGGTGGAAGAACCCTTAGGTCAAGTGGAAGTCCGAGCTGTCTTCCCCGTCGGTCGTGGTGCGGTGGCAGGTTGCTACGTGCAGTCAGGCAAAGCAGTGCGGAACTGCAAGATCCGAGTGCAACGTCGGGGTCAAATGATCTACGAAGGAGTGCTTGATTCGCTGAAGCGGATGAAGGATGATGTCAAAGAGGTCAATGCCGGATTTGAATGCGGTATTCGTGTTGATAGATTCAATGATTGGACTGAAGGTGACATCATCGAAACCTATAAGATGGTGAGCAAGCGCCGGACTCTATCAGCGACTTAGATGATAGGTGATTAGTCCTTGGTTAATGACTAAGGACTAATGACAAAAGATAAAGGACAACCCAATGCGTTCTTTTTGGTCTGAACCGTTCTTGTGGATACATTTAGCGGGTTTAGCCGCACTGCCCCTAACGTTAGAGGTTGTCGCGCTAGGACTGGCAACGGGTGAACCCCTGTTACCTATCTGGCTAGAACTCTTAATTGTGGCAGTTATCGGCATCGCACCAGTTTTGTGGATGCAATTGACCCGCCCCTTTGACATTTTTAGCCTGCTCGTGGTTGCTCTGAAACCCGATCGCTTAACGGAATCCCAGCGGCGACTGTTGAGCTTATTTGACCGGAAAACCAACCCGCTGCTAACGATTATGGCAGCAGGTTTTATGGTATGGGTACTGTGGCAAATTTATAGCATCGCTCCTTTAGCTGCAGGGGTCGTTCCCTGGACAGTTCAATGGCACATCGCTGGATTGGCTTTGGCAGGAGTTGGGTTTCTGGCAAGCCACTTATTTTTGCAGGTGCCTTTGAGTGTGGTTCAAGTTCTATTCACGAGCGAGGCGGAGTGGGCAGCAACTCAACCTTATCCAGTGGAAAAAATACCGGAAAACTTTACAGTACCAGGGTTTCGGGTCAAACAAATTTTACCTGCGATCGCCCCAGAGTCTTCCTCGGCTGAATCGTCCCCTGAACAAGTGGATTGAGGATGACAACTCTATATCAACCTTTCACCCCCAGAAACCCGGTTTCTTGACCGATGTCCCAAAAATTTGGGTAGGTTGGCAATCAGTTGTTGCAAATGTAACAATTTAAACAACGCAGCTCCGTTATTCTGAAAATAAGGTTAAAAAATAAAAATAACAGTTAAGAATTGCTACTGACTCATTTTGTTTAGAACACGATAAAGGTTTATGAAAAGCACAACTGTATCCGAATCCAACCAAATTTCCCCAGATAGTCCAGTTTGGGACAATCTCAAAGAAGCGATCGCAGCCAGTTCTGGATTTCAACGCTGGCAGATGGAGCATCCCGCCGCCCATCACCTTCAAGATCGCAGCTTGGAGCATCGGGTGCGTCGGTATTTGCGGGATACCCTAGAGACTCTGGCTTATTAAAAAATCTGAGGCAAACCCTGACTCAGGCGGGTAATCTGTTGGAGGATATCCGCTAAGCGATCGCCTTCAACATGAACATCGGCGGTTGGGTAGTTTTCCAGGATTTCGATCAGGGTGATTTGATTATCATTGAGCGCCGAGATCACTAAGGCAGATCGCAAAGACTGGCGATTTGCCCGGTTAGTCGGAGTATGAATCACCTCACTCACTTGATCAAGCATTACTTCTCCCACAGGAGTATTGAGAATCCGAGACAACATAATCCCATTGACTGCAATGGGTTTGGTTAAAGTCGTCTGCAGTTCTTCAGGTTGCTTCCCAGCCAAATCCAGATACGCTTGTAGAGAACGTGATAACTCACCGGTTTGGGCAAATGTCGAGAGTTCGGGAACCGATATCGTCTCTCGCAGAAAACGATATTTTAAGACGACGGATTCTGAGGCGTTAGCAGCCAAGCTATAAGACCAGATGCCAGCGACAATGATCCCACTATACAGAAAACGTCGTAAATTTGATAAATAATTAAACATTTGAATGATGAATAGGGAACAATCAACAATTAACAATTAACAATTCATAAATTAAGGTAATAAAGTGCCATCAGGCATAATAGCGTAGCTAAGTTTAGCGTTATTGAGGATAGTATTATCCAAGTCTGCCTCTCTCAAGTCAGCACCACTCAAATCAGCAGCGGTCAAATTCGCATTACTTAAATCCGCCGCCCTTAGTTCAGCAAGGCTTAAATTGGCACCAACTAGATTAGTATTCGCTAGTTTAGCTAGACTTAATCCAGCGCCAGCCAGATTCGCACGAGTTAGATTCGCACCGATTAATGCTGCCACAATCAGATTAGCTCCAGTTAACTTCGCATCCGTAAGATTCGCAGAAACCAGACTCGCACCACTCAGGTTGGCATACTCCAGATTGGCACGTCTTAAATCGGCGCGGATAAGATTAGCACCAGCCAGATTAGCCCCCTTCAAATTCGTATTGCTCAAGAGAGCATCCGGTAATTGTACTCCACTCAAATCACACTCGACACAGCTACCTGTTTGGCGCAATTGTTCTAGGTGTGCTGGATTGAACGCCTGCGCTGAGGGGTGTAGCCAGATAGAGGCAAACAGGATTAGAGGAGGAAAGACTTTAAATGTCATGGCATAACTTTTGACTTTTTTTAGGATGGCTAACTGTGATGACTCAACCCGAAACTCTAGAATCTATGACTCCTATCACTTAAAGCTTAGACTATCGTCACCAAAAATTAACAGTTTGCATCACCTGCCCTTTAATTGATATCACCGATAGTGAGAAGATATTGGCAGTTGACAGCTCACAAGAGCGACAATCAGAGGAGTGGGTTATGCTAGAAAGACTACTGCTAGCGATCGCGGTTACATTCTCAGTGTATCTATCAGTAGACGGTGGATTTGACAAAACACCGATCCCTTCAGTCTTACAACTGCCAACTTTTCCCGAACAAAATTTGAGTCCATGGCAATAAACAAGCGCTATGACACTTAGCAGCGATTTATGGCAATCTAACCAAGACTTGGCACAGGAGTGCCTCGCGCACCCTTTTGTCCAAGGTATCGCCACAGGGACACTGGAGCGTCGGAAATTCGCCTACTATGTTGGTCAAGATGCCTTTTTCTTAGAAGCGTTTGCTCGCGCTTATAGCGTCGCTGCGGCTAAATGTTCCAACTGGGATGAATTTAACACCTTTCATAATCTTGCTAGCGGTGTTCTCGAAGAATTACGCCTGCATCAGAATTATGCCACAGTCTGGGGAGTCAACTTACACCAGATTGAACCCGCCATAGCGACGCGGCGTTATACTGACTTCTTGTTGGCAACAGCTTGGGGAAGTGAGATTGGTTTAATTACAGTAGCAATGACACCCTGTATGCGCTTGTATGCCTTTTTGGGTCAAGAATTAGCCAAGGATGGCATTCCCGAACACACCTATACGGATTGGATTCGCACGTATAGTAATCCAGAGTTTGAGCAGTTAGCGCAGCAATTAGAGAGATTGACAGATCAATACGCTCAACTCTCAGCCTCTGTGAAATCAAACTATCGCTATGCTATGCTGTGTGAGCGAGACTTCTTTCATTCAGCGTGGCAAGCTGGTTCTTAACAGTAGCAGAATAGTAATTAAGATAACGTATTGCGAAAAAGCTATGAATAATTTTCACCCCCTAAGTTAAAAAATTAACTTCGGTAAGTCATTTTTGATGAATATACCCTATATTTTCTTGATTCCTCAATTATCTTTAGGCTCATACCATGAATAGATTTCCTGACTTTATAATTATTGGTGCGGGTAAATGTGGTACGACTTCATTACACAACTATCTCGCTCAACATCCTCAAATTTATATGTGTCCAAAAAAAGAAACATTCTTTTTTATTAATGAAAAAACGAGAGCAAAACACAAGCCCTGGGGAGCAGTGACGACTACGGAAGACTATTATTCCTTGTTCCAAGATGCGCCCAAAAGTAGTGTAATTGGAGAAATATCTACCAATTACTATGCCTATCCCGAATCAGCCCAATTGATTTACAACCACATACCAACAGTTAAAATAATTGCTATATTGCGAGATCCAGCAGAACGAGCATTTTCTGGTTACCAAATGCATGTTCGTCAAGGAATTGAAAAGAAAAGTTTTGAGCAAGTTATTTTGGAAGAAAATAAATATGTGAAACGAGGATTTTATTTCTCAGAACTTATTCCTTATTTTAAAACCTTTGACCGCCAGTCTATTAAAATTTTATTGTACGATGATTTATGCCAAAATCCTCTTGTTTTTATGCAAGATTTGTTTAAATTTATTGGAGTAGATGATAACTTTATTCCAGACATGAGTAAAAAAGGAAGAAAGGGTGGACTACCTAAAAATCAATCTTTAAATCAACTATTAACCAAACCTAATTTACTAAGGAGTTCTGTTGCGGCTGTTCTGAAATTAGCTATGCCACTACAGCTTCGGCAAAAAATTAGAGCAAGACTGATTAAGAAGAATATTTACAAAGCTAAGCTTTCTCCAGAAGCAAAAAGGAAACTAATTGAAATTTATAAAGATGATATCCTTAAGCTTCAAGATTTACTTGAAAGGGATTTATCTAATTGGTTGTCTATGCCCAATCAAGTCAAGGAATAGATGAATATTGAATATATTCCTAGATTGCTATATTATGGACAATTCACCGGACTTGATATTATTTCTGTGCTATTCATATTTAAGTGGGTTTACCGTTTAACCAATGGGAACAATTTAACCCAGTAAGTTCCTGTAATTGAATGATATCATCATGGTAAAAATCGAGTATTTCTGTCCTGATACGTTCTGATAAAGGTGGTAGAGGTTTTTCCTGACTTTTTTCTAGAAACGTTTTTATTTGGGGTAAAAGTGGTTTAAAAATAGGTTTAAAAAAATTTTTTATATTATTTCGAGAGTTGACAATTTGCAAAAGTTTTCTAGAAGAGTTATCTATTTTTAGGTTGCCTTTATGATAGCGTTGTTTAAAATCAAACTCAAAATTTGAATCTACACCAATAAAAGTAAGTAGGTCTTTGAAAAATACTTGTTTTTTATGGACTATATCATCATATAACAAAATTTGTATTTTTGCTCGATCAAACAAATCAAAATATTTTTTTAGGTTTTGATAATACAAACCCGGCTTGCGAAATGTTTCTTTTTCAAAAAATTTCGATAAAACAACTGAATCAAAATCCTTTATTTGTTGTGGTGTGAAATATTCTCCCCTAGCCCATAAAATATGAGAATAAGCCCTTTCAGCGGGATTTCGCAATACGGCAATAATCTTTACATGAGGAAATAAATTTTGAATCCTGGCAGCCATACCATCACCATGAAGATAAACACTGGAAACCTCACCCAAAGCTTTTTGAGTTGTAGCTCCTTCAAATTGAGCAAGATATTCTCCTGCATCTTCAAGTGAATTTATGTAAGGTTTACGACTCAAACGATCACTGCCTTTATTGGATATTAAATATATGGCAGGATGCTGCTTAAGATAATTATGAATAGAGGTTGTTGCCGCTTTATGCGCCCCAACTACTATGAAAGTAGGATATCTCATGGTAACTAATTACCTCTCTCTAATGTCTTAGGGTTTTCTATTTATTCTACCTTTAAGCTTTTGCCATAGATTTTTTTGCGTTGGAGTTTGTAACGATTCATCATCAGGGATATGTTCACCAAGATAGCGATAATATTTCCAGATATCCCAATAGGGACAACCGGGCTGGATGCGAATGCCTGCCCAATGTAAATAGTCTAGCGGTTGATTGACATTCGGATCAATCAGGTGATGATCTTGAACCTGAAAATGTTTGCTACCCGCCCAACTTCCTGGCGCACCACCGGGGCGGCGCACGATATTAAATCGCTGGGAAACCTGCTTCAAGATCATATAGTTTATGATAGGTTGATCAGAGGTTTTTTGGGAAAAGTCAAAGTATTCTGGATGAGAGGCACATTCGGTGAAGGTTTGATATAGTGTTTCCTCAGATATCGTATTTTTCTTGGCGCCCCAAAACCCGCCGTTAAACATATCCTGGATATCATTTTCGCTAAATACACCGTCTTCTATGACTTTTGGCGTAAATACATTTTTGATTCCACCACTATGTTGATAGTCATAGCAAATAAAATCATACTTATCTAAATAGTCGGTTGTTTCTATTATTTTGTCAAAGACAACAATATCTGTATCAATATAAATAAATTTATTAAACGCACCAAACCAACAAGCTTGTTTACGGAATTGATTGGGTCGAGCAAAAAATCCTTTGCCAAATATTTCGTATAACTGATTGGATAGACGTTCGATAAAGTCTAAGTCTTGATAGATTTCTACCTGATAGGAGTCTTGTGAAATTTTAGCAATGGTTTGATAGTTATCATCATAAGGAATTAAGCAAATCGGTGTCTCTGAATCATGAAAGCGGATACTTTTGAGCAGAGCAATTGTCTGCTCAATGACTTTATCGTTAGCTGTAATATAAATTCCACGACTCATTGAAAACTCCTCGACTTATGTTGATTAAACTATCTAGGGCGTTAGTTTGAGTTTCCTCAAGATTTTAGTCGCTAGATTAGGCGGTTGATTATAGGGTTTGGGTCGAGTGGTGAATTTTGGGCAATTTTCGGGTTCATGAAGGTAGCGATAATGCAAAAAAATATCACGATAGGGAAAGTCTAAATTTTCACCTGCACAAACTTTCTTGATCAATTTAGAGGAAACACCAATGTAGTGCAGATACGTTAAGCGTGTACCTTTATCGTATAGTATGTTGTCGCTATTCGTAAAATGTGAAGACGTGACAGAATTTCCCGTTTTTTGAGTAGCTGGTAGAGTTAATGCAAAATTATGAATGGAGAGATCAGACCGCATTCTCATGTAGTTTAAAACAGACTGATTAGGCGCTCGCAAGTATAGTACCTCGGCTTCTCCTGCAGCTAGCTGCGAGATCAACCAGTCTCGTCTCTCTTGGGGAAACATATTTTGCTTTGAGGCATAAAATCCAGAACAAAATATTTCTGATTTGATTTTCACGTCATCAAATACTTGAAATAGAATTGATGATTCTATGTTGTAAATATGTCCCGGATCTTTGTATTGAAAGTCATAAACAACAAAATCACTCTCCTCTAACTGTTTAAAGATGAAATCTAACGAATTCATGACCAAAGTGTCAGCATCAAGATAGATGAATCGCTCAAATGGACTGTCCGGATCAAAGGCACAGTAGCGGTGATTTTCACCCACTCGATAGAATCTCGAGGTGATTCCTTGCTCCTGCCATACCTGTAAAGCATTGGGATGGGTTTTCCATACCTGATAGGAGAAATCTTCCCAGCGTTGGAACAGGGCAGTATCTTCAAGCAAGGTCACATTTTGGCGATTGGCTACTTCTAGTCGGACTTTATCTAACTGATTGTTATAGGCAATTACACACACAGGTATGTCGGAACCGGCATTGGCTTCAATACTATTGAGCAACGCCACAAGTTGATCATAAACGGCATCGTTAGCTAGGGTATAAATTCCTTCTTTCATCAGGTTTAATTGAGTTTTGCCACTAGGTTAGATATGAAGTTAAGCAGATTCAATTTATGCAAAATTATCTGACGGGCTTCAGCGATCGCGTCCTTGGCTTCATACCAAGCATCTGGGGTTGAGGTTACTTCTTTAATATAAGCGATGCCCTGCTCATCTAAGCTAGGGAGTCGCAAAAAGCTTCCAGGTGGCAGTAATTTATCCGCCGCCGAACCGCCGTAGTAAACAGGTAAACACCAGGCGAGTAGAGCATCCCAGAGTTTTTCGCTGACATACCAATCATTCCCAGCATAGTTTTCGATCGCCAGATTATAGTAGTACGGTGCCATGCCATGCCATTTGTTTTTCAGGGTACCCTTTGCCTGCGCCCAGTCTGGTAATCTACGCCCATACAGGTCAAACTCAAACCCACTCTCTCGTAATGACTTCAAGAAGGCTAAACGTCTACGATGTTCAGGAGTGCGATCGATTCCTGAGGTGATCCAACTACAAGGGTGTATTTTTTCCGGCGGTATCATTTCATTTAATTCTCGGAAGGAATTGGCGTGATACCAAATCGCGGGCATATAATCAGGGGTGGGAGCAAAATCATCGGGTCCGGAAATATAACCGCAATACTTTTTTGCCGCTTCGTAGTTTGCCTTGTGGTTGTGAACCACTTTATCCAGGGGGGGTTCTCGTAATAAGTAGATTATCCGCTCTTTGGGAACGCCGCGTAACTGGGAAGCGACATCGGGTTTTGAGGTCTTTTTTTGGAGCAAACGTTTCCACCAGGGGAGTTGGGGACTAGGTTTGGGAAACGAATACTGGTACATGAGCAGAAAATCAGGCTCAGGGGCTTGGGAGAGCATTTGGATGTTATCCCAGATTCCACAAGGGTTTGGTGTTTGTTCCCATAGCCAGTCCGCTTGATTCAGCCCACGATAACTACTTATCATTCCGACAATTTTTCTGCCCATGTTTTTTTGTCAGTCTACCGTATCAGTCTTAGCATTTATCCGGTCAGTCAGCCAACTGTAAAAATTGGGGAATAGATTTTATGGTTCAATCGGACGCACGTCTGTGCGCCCCTACGGTTTCTGGGCTAAGGGTTAATTCATCTTGCTTAGGTGTGCCACACTACTACTACCAAGGACTACCCACAAGGGTTAAAGCACTCCAGTAGTAAGGATGGGTAAAATCTTGGTCTGGCGTTTGGGCGAGTTCGGGGTTTAAGGGAATCTGTATATCCCCAGCGATTAACTGTTTGTCCTCTAGCCGTACTTCACCGTTAATCATAGCCAGTTGAGTTTGGCGTAGGGCTTCGGCTTTAATTGGTGCTTGTTGCAAATGGTCATAAAAGCTGGTCATGAATCCCAGAGTACCCGCATCACTAACATACCAGAGGCTTCCTAAGGCGGACTTCACCCCAGCTTGTATGGCTAACCCAGCAAACCCTAATTCGGCTTCTCTATCGCCTAAGGCAGTGCGACAAGCACTGAGGACTAACAGTTCTGTGGGAGGATTGTTTAATCCGAGTTGCCGCAATTGATCTAATCTGAGTTTCTGGTTCCATAACTGGATATAGGAGTTAGACGCCTTCCCAGATTTAAACTCGCCATGAGTGGCTAAGTGGACAATTCCAAAGGGTTGAGATGAGCGGATTTTCTGGAGATTTTCTAAGGTAAACTCTTGGTTAAGAAATGCCTTACCTTGCCACAAGGGACCTGCGATCGCGGATAATTCTAAGGGTACAGCAGGTAAGGGATTCAGATCCTGGAAGGTATCAGCACCCATGGCGAGAACACCAACATTGCGGATATCCACATAGCGAGTATCGGTGAGTGATAGACTGGGCATCAAACCAACGCTGTAGCGTTCAACCAGAAATCCTTCGCCATCATGGAGTGCGGCTACAGGTAAAGAACGTAATCCCTCGTCCATGATGAAGGCGAGGTTATCAATCTCTTGGGTTTGTAGATTTTCTTCTAGGGGAGCAACCAGCCATTGATACAGTTGTTGTCCTGGAGTGATATAGTCACGGGGAATCCTGACATTGGTGACGTTGCGGCGAAATTCCTGAGCGACTTCTAGGACTTGTCCACGGGTGACTCCAGCGATGCGTCGCCGTATCGGGGGTTCCTCGGCGGAGATGATCAGCAGTTCTAATTGATCACTCTCTTGGGGAGTAATTGTAACATGGGGACCGGAGCGATTGAGGTAGTTATCAAACGCCTCGGTATTATTCGTTTCTAATCCGATATAGTTGGTGTTTTTTGAGATTTCAGTTGGCGCAAAGCTGACATAAATGAGTGCGGGTTTTTTCCCAGTTGCTTGTTCAATTTCACTCAGAATTTGACGCGCTTCTGTTTCGCTTTTGATTGGGGTACTTACGCGATTGGATGCGATGGGTTGGACGACTGAGAACGATTCAATTTCCTCTTCTACTTGATTTTGGGTTAGAGCAGTCGGTGAAATTTCGATTAGTGGTGTCGTTGGTGGAATTTCGATTGGTGGAATCGTTGGTGGAATCGTTGGTGGAATTTCGATTGGTGGTTCAACGTTAACGCTAACCTGTTGCGGTTCAGAGAAGGACACGCGATCGCTCCCTACAATGGTAAACGCTGTAATGTCGCCAGTGTCATCAGTTGGCGGAGTGTATACCAGAGTATCTCCTTCTTCAATTGTGTCTCCAGGTTCTAAGACGACACCATTTATCGTCAATGTTCCAGCATTAATTTGATCAATGACAATTGACAAACCTATATCACCATTTTCATCCTCTAGAGTTGCCTGTAACTCTTCAAAGGTAAACGTAATAGGCTGATTTTCTTCAGTGTCGGGTAGGGTTGGATTTAGCGTTAGTTCGGGTGGACTATTAACAGAAGTGATAGTAATTCCATTAGGCGTCTCTTCGGCATCACCGCCTTCTGGGAGAACGGGAAATGAGCCTGAAGGTAAGGAATTTGTGCCAGTGTCGATACTTCCTGCTAAACCATTAATACTGGCATCCCCTACGATAAAGGGTTTATTATTACTTCCGCCATTGTGTTCTATCGTAACCGAGCCAGATTGAGTACTTCCTTCCGTCAAAATTGTGATATTCGTTTCTGTAATTGTCCCTACACCCTTGACTAAACCCTCAGGAATCCCATTAGCAGTGATGCTGACATTACCCCCGATTCCATCAACAAAATCAGAAAATGCGGAGGAGTTGATACTGCCAAATAGAATACTGCTCCCCTCTAAAGTTACTGAATTCCCTGTTGCCGTTCCACTGTCATCTGAAGCTGAAGAAGATGCCGTTGTTTCAATTGCCCCAGACTCAATAGCCTCGGCAGCATTCAAGTTAACTTCACCTCCTGTGGCAACACCGGAAGCTGTAGAACCCTCAAAAGCAAAAGCCAAAGAAAATGCAGAAGAATCAATGGCATCGGTAGTGATAGAACCAGCTTCAGAAGTTAGGCTCACTAATCCCCCAGTAGCAGAACCAGAAGTCCCAAAAGATTCACTAAAAGACGATGCTGAGGAGTTAATTATCCCTGTGACATCGATATCGCTTCCAGCTTGTAATTCAACTGAACCACCTATACTATTGAGTTCGCCATCGCTGCTACCTGACGTATTAATTCCATCTGTTGTGATAGTACCTGATGCAACTAACTCGACTGCACCCCCTTGGGAATTTTCATCTCCTATGTTGTCGAATGCTGTATTAATGGAAGAGGAATTAATTTCACCCGTCTGAATATTTCCACCCGCTTCTAAGTTGACTGCTCCCCCTTCAGAGCCGTAAAAATTATCACCCTCAAAAAATGAATTAATCGCACCAGTAACAATATCGCCGTCGGAGGTTAAGCTAACCGCTCCACCTGTGGGAGAGCCAAAACCAGCCCACGTTGAACTCGAATTAATTTCTCCTGTCGTAATCCCTCTAGGAGCAGACAAATTTATCGCCCCCCCATCCGTAAAAGTTGAGCTAGAGTCGAGAGTTACTCCAGTGGTATTAATAATGCCACTATTACTTGTAAACTCAATGCTACCGCCTGCTGTGCTAATGTCAGCATTAACATCAATGTTATTCTCAGCTTGTAAGAACAAGTTTAGGACATAAATATCACTGGTATTACTGATGGGAGCATTTACGATAATATCATTATCAGCTTCTAACCTTAACGTTGTATCCACAGCATTCAAAGAGATATCAAGGGCAGCGTCTACTGTAATAGTGCCTTCCTGATTTCCTTCCTCTCCTGCTGTCGTAATTGTGACATCAGTGCCGCCATTGAGAGCATTTACGATATCATCTCTATTAACCTTAGCCTCGCCAGAAGGTGTAAAAATACCACCATTAAGCTCACCATTCTCAGTTTCCTCATCTGTAATGGTGACATTCCAAGGATCGAGTAACCAACTACCAGGTAAACCATTAGCGGCACTCGCATCGACTGACCCACCAATGGATTCCAACAAATTTTTCCCAGATGTTTCAACAAAACCACCATTCCCACTTTCTGTACCCCCTCGCGCTGTGATTGTCCCGGAAAAGCGGGTAAAATTATCTGACCAAACAATTACACGCCCACCATTGCCATTAACTCTGGCATCAGCATTAATAGTTACTTGATTACCAACTACAGTTGTCTGAGCAGTCGGAACTGTACCCTCTCCTTTATACTCACCCCCAACTCGGATTTCACCCCCACCTGTGTCACCCGAAACATTAATTTGGGCTTGATCGACTAAACCGATAACAGTTCCGAAAACATCTACATTTCCACCAACTGAGTCAGCGGAAGCATCCACTATTCCCGATACAATTGCCGTTCCTGATTGCTGAGGAATTACCGTACCTGCGGCAGTTTGTACCGTGTTATCTTCATTAACTGTTAAACCCGTTTCCTCATTACTTCCTGTGAGTAATTCTGGCAACATTAATGGTGTGATTGCGTCGGGGTTATTGGTGGATACCTCCAAACTTAACACTTGTCCTGTTTGCGTCAGACGCAAACGGCTGGTTCCCGGAACAGCGGCTATCGTAATTGTGCCACCCGTCGCTTCCATTGTCCCTGTATTGATCACATTTCCGCCAACTAGGGAGAGTGTCTGCCTTTCAGATACAGCTAAATTACCTGCATTAACAATACTTCCAGGCTGTGAAGTGGCAAACTCAAAGGCATTGGGATTACCGACAAGGTTGATATAATTATTTGAACCTACAGCGTTAAACCAACCACCATCCAAACGAATTCCTGTAGCCGTTGTTGCCGCAAAATCAGCCTGAACATTCAGACTAGCGTTAGCCCCAAATACGATCCCCGAAGGATTCATCAAAAATAAATTTGAGTTACCGCCTGTGACTTGAATTAAACCATTAATGATTGAAGGATATCCGCCATTGACTCGCCCTAGTATGTTTTGAATCGAGGGTTGAGAAATAAAATTAGCAATTTGATCGCTGTCTAGTCCAAATTGACTAAAACTGTGGAATAGATTCGCCCCATCTCCCGATAATTGACCGCCCGTGATATCGATGCGATCGCCTATTGGTGTAACCAGAGTTCCTGTCTCATCCACCGCTGGTGTAATTTGTGCCTTTGCTGGCATAACATTTATAGCGGCGATGAGAGGAAGTGCAGCAAATGATACAATCTGTTTTAAAACTTTGCGAATTGGACGAGTACAGGCAGGTTTTGAGGATGAACCTGATCGGTTGATTGAACTGCGGCGTGCGATCGCCCAAGCAACAGCTTTACGGGCTTGCAGACGTTGCTCAATAGAGTGCTGATAACATATACTGTCTGAATGATTGCGATAATAATAGAGCGGTTTTTTAAGGTGGTATACGTCTGTCAATTCAGAAAGTCGTAAGGATAGATCGTAGTCTTCAACATAGTAAAATAACTCATCAATTCCTCCCACTTGGTCATAGACGGAACGACGGATTAACCGGAAGTGAAAGGTCATGAATTTTTGTAGCATTCCTTCTTTTGAGAAGGGAATACGACATCGACTGCCATAACCTGTCACGTTCCCGCTTTCATTGATTACCTGGTAGTCGGTGTAAACCATCCCTACATCTGGCTGAGTATCCAGAATTGCGGCGGTTTCCGCCAATGCGGTGGGGGCTAACCAATCATCGCTATCCACCCAACCGATATAGGAACCTGTGGTTTGGGCGATCGCACGTTTGAGAGAAATACCTCGTCCTTGATGTTCAGCCGCGATAACCCGGACTCGCGGATCACGTTTTGCATAGTCTTGGGCTATCGCAACCGATCTATCTGTTGACCCATCATCCCACACAATCACCTCAAAATCTCCCCAGGTTTGTGCCAGTATGCTGTCAATCGCTGCACCGAGGTAACGTTCTCGGTTGTACGTGGTGATGACAAGAGAAATGGCGGTAGTCATGGCATCCTCCGGAAAGGTGATTTTTGGGTTCTTGATGCGTGGATCATCAAACGGTGGGAAAACTGAGATCGGCTAGTGCGATCGCGGATTAGATCCTACTGTCTATCGTAGTCGAGGGATTGGCGATCTGCTAATTCTAGCAATTTAGCTAAGTAGGCGGACAAAATCAAAGTTAATGGTTGAGATTAGGAAGGAACAGAGAACAGTAAGGATTGGAGTCTTCTTAACATTTCTTAGTACAGCGTACAGAACAGAATTGATGTGCAGGGACTTAATTGTTACTGATACAGTTAAACTTTACATCGATAAGGACACGACAATGCCGTGTCCCTACTTCTATTTACCAGATTTTCAGCGATATTCAACCTCAGATCTAACCCATTGCTTAAACTGTCACTTCATTGGCAAAACTAGCCCGACGGACAAAGTAAAAGGGACCAGCAATGGAACCCCAAATATGTTCATCGGTTATAGGATCGCGTCCCCGATCTAAACTGATAAACTGATTTTCGTCAATTTCAAACGTGCTATCTAGATAGGTTTCTTTACCTTTACGAACAACCTTACAGGCTTTGCCCGGTTCAACGTGTCCTTGAAAGCTTTTCCCTGTCCATTCCACAATCATATTACAGCCCGGAAGTTTCTCTAACTGATCGGCGGTTAGGGTTTGCAGGCGATTAAGATCACGAGAGGCGCCGTAAAATTTTTCTGGCTCTTTAACGGTGTAATTTTCAATTTCAATATGATCGCCAACAACCATTAATTTCAACACCCGTAAGCGGTAGGGGACATTCAGAAGATAGTCATAGGCTTGTTCGACAAAGAAACTGACACCATCCAGGAGTGACGCGGGGAGGGGACGCATAAACACCCGGATATGGGCATAAAAGGGCGGATTATCAAAGGCTTGTTGTTGGTTACTAAAGTCAGCCGCCATCCAACGGGCTAATGTGGCAATGTCAGTAGAATGAGTCATTATTAACGATCTTGATTAATCGAAATATTGGATCTGGATCAATCTTAAATTGATTTTATTCCCAATAACAGAGGCATTCATGTCTTGATTACTGTACCCTAGTAGAGTTGAGCGGTGAGCAAACCTCTGTGGATGCAATTCTAGAGCAAGCCAAAGATCTGAAACAAGCCCTAACGGACTTCGTACTGGAAGCAGACGGAGAGTTAGCCGTCGCCTTGGAAAGCTATGCGGCGGATCAGTTGACGCGAGAACCCTACGATATCAATCAGCGCAACTTGGTGATTGATACCTTCTTAACTGAGGGTGAGGTGGACAATCAGACACCGTTGGATCTGTTCCTAGAACAACATCCTAATTTAACACCCCGCGATCGCACGTTGTTAAACCGATGGCGAGATAGCTTTATCGGCTTGTTTGAACTGACTCACATCCTCCCCGATGGCTTTGAACTGAAAAATTGGCTAACGGATAAGCATTACACCGTCAAACCGACTCATCCCACCACTATTGAACAAATGCAGCGGTTTAAGGTTGGGGAAATCTTACTCACTCGCCTCGCCCCTGTCACCGATACCTACTGGGTGATTTTAAGTCCCATCCTTGCCAAAGGGCGCTTAAGTCAGCCCAAGCTAGCCGTAGCCATTGGGGAATTCAAGAACAACTACAAAAATGCCCTTTACCGTGATGCGCCGGAACTGTTAGAACAGGCTTGGGACTCTGTCGCTACCTATCATCAGTCATTTGTAGACTTTTTTGGACGCGATCGCGTTACCCTTCCTGGATACCAGCTTAATCAAAAATTGGCTCAACTGCGGGATAAAATGACCCAAGAACGTCTAGCAGCGGCTGGGATCGATCCGTCGAAGTCCCTCAAAGAGATGATTCAAGATTCGGGTACGGATGAGGAGGACGTTAAATCAGCAGCGGTGGAAGCAGGCGCAGACGCCAACGCGGTTAGCAATATGTTGGACAACTCCACCAACTCTCCCATGGTGACGCCTAAGGTGGATTTACCGGACGATATCCGCAACGCTGAACAGGTGACTGTTTTTTCTCATCCCCGTTGGGGCCAGATGTTTCTTCCCAGTTACACCAAGTTTCAAGAGATGCTAGCATCCGAAGACTGGCAAACTTATCCCAATGCTGAACAACGAGTCCACAAATACTTAAATGATCCTCAGATTAACCTGTTTATCTGGCAACAGCTAGCCGAGGAGTATCCGACTCAACTGGAGACGGTATTACAAACAGTGTTAGATCGTCCAGATTTTAATCTTCAGCAGGAGTTAGAACCTACCCTTCACCAAGAGTTTCATAAACCCCTAGAACCGGAACTCCCAGAAATTGCTAGCGTTCCTCTGCATTTGCACAATCTCTTTGAGTCGGCTGTCGCTGAGGTTCACAAATCCAAGTCTAAAGGCAAGCGGAAAAAGAAAGCCGCCAAAGGTTTCCAATAATCCTTTGGATAGGTTAGGATAGGGCAAATTATCTACTAATATCTCTATCGATGGATAGAAAAATCATTCGCCTTTGCCTATTAGTCGTGAGTTGTAGTGCGGTGGGGCTTGTTGTGGGAGGTACTGCTGCTCAAGCAGAATTGAATCAGTGTTTAGGTGTTGCGACACCGACCGATGAGTGCTTGTTGCAAGATCCCATGGTTAAAACGGTCGAAGGAATGGGAATGGGTTTATTAGCAGGCGTTGGTGCTTCGGTTGGCGCAGTCTGGCAGATTTGGCGAAATAAGTAGGTGGGATCGTCATTTGTCATTTGTCATTTGTCATTCGTCATTCGTCATTCGTCATTCGTCATTCGTCATTCGTCATTCGTCATTCGTCATTTGTCATTCGTAAGGGTTGAGGGAATAGACAACTACATAAGGCTTGCTGCACATCAGTTTATTCGTGCAGTGTGTCTTTTCCTCCTACCCCTATAAAATAGGCAAAAAGCAGATATTAACCTTAGAGCCTTCTGCCTTTTGCCTTCTATCTTATTTTTTGATTAGGCGGATTTCTGAGTGACTAAACCCCAGATGAAGATCAACAGCAAGGCACCAAGAACGGCAAAGATAATACTGCCAATACTGAGAGCGCCTGAAGCGGCGGCGGCGGCTCCGGACGAGCCTAACAAGAGTTTACCCAGAAACCCTCCAACTAAAGCACCGAGAATCCCTAAGCCAATGGTGGCAAAGATTCCACCGCCTTGATGTCCGGGATAAATGAGTTTCGCGATCGCGCCTGCAATTAGACCTAATACGAGCCAAGCAATAATATTCATAGAATTCTCTCCTTAATGTAATCTTTATTGTTGTGTCTATGCCTCTATTAGGTTCAGCCTATCAATTTACTGTGACTCTTCGCTTCTACCTAATTAAATAAATTTAATCTGCCTAAATCAGTATTGATGATTATCCGAAGATGTAGAGACGTAGCATGCTACGTCTCTACACCCAAATTAATTCTTCCCCAGCTTCCCCAGCTCCCCCAGCTCCCCCAGCTTCCCCAGCTTCCCCAGCTTCCCCAGCTCCCCCAGCTCCCCCTGCTTTTCCTATCTACTATGTTTGAGCGCAACTCGGTATTAGTGGAGGCGCTTGCGTTTTAATCCAACCCAGCCTAAGGAACTAAACAGTAGCAAACCGAGTACAGAACTGGGTTCGGGTACGCTTTCAACTTCAAAGACACTCACGGTTCCACTGGTTTCATTGGCAGTAACCACCAAGGGGTTACCATTGGGACTATCGTTAGCCGCAATAAACAGCAACCCTTCTAGCCCCAAATCACCAACAGCAGCTAACTGTTCATCTGTCGGATCAGGATCTCCTTCCTCATCTAAATTAAAATCAACGGAGAAGTCGCGGTTGTTGACATAATCGAGGAAGAACGGGTTAAACGGATCAGTGATGTCATAACTGATAATTCCACCGATGCGTTCCAAACCAATAAAGGCAATGGTGCGACCAAAGAGTTCAGCAATCGTCACCGCTTGAGGTTCAGGTCCCTTATCATCACTGCGATCATCAAATAGGTTGAGTTCATCGTCGGAGTTGAACAACTCTGGGAGAAACTCTGCCGTGATTTGTTCAAACGCATCACCACTGTCAAAGATGAGTTCGCCGTCTGTATCAAAAATCGAGAACGAACGTCCACCAAAGGTATACAGTTCCTCAAAGTCCCCGTCGCCGTCTGTATCCCCTAGAGTATTGGTCACTTTTAAACGACCTAGATTTTCATCCTTTTGCAGTTCTTCGGCATTGGGGAAAGCCTCTGGGTCAAGCAGTAAGTCACCTACCCTCACCTCTTCACTAAAAAAGTCAAAGTCTCGGCTGTCACCTTCGTTAGCGGTGACCAGATAAGTCTCACCATTTACCATATAGGAGGTAATCCCGTCGGGTTGGTACATCCCGAACAGGTTGTCGTAATTCGCGATATTGATCGCACCGTCTTCGTCGCTGGCGTCTAAGGCATTCCCTGGCACGCTATAATCTTTGAAACCTAACCCGATCACTTTTTCGACCTGACCACTGGCGATATCAACTACCGCGATCGCATTATTCTCTTGCAGGGTGACATAGGCTTTGGTGGAATCCTGGGACACGGTCACAAATTCCGGTTCCAGGTTTTGAGAGGGGTTACCAGCGTTAGGTCCAAACAGGCGAACGTTTGACGGTAGGGAAACATTATTAAAGTTAGCCGTGGTTACGCTAAAATCCGTCAGGTCAATGATGCTAACAGAACCTTCTGGATCAGTATCGTAATCATCACTCAACTCCCCCTCGTTAGCCACAATAATCTTGGTGCCATCTGGGGTAAAGGTCAGTGAGTCCGGGACTGAACCCACGGAAACCGGGTCATGGATGGAATTCCCCTCTGCGTCGAAGAACAACACAAAACCGGGATTTTGCGGCATCTCATTGGTGATAGAGACTGCAAATATACCATTGCTATAGCTGACGCTGTTAGGTGACCCAAATTCAGACCCAAATTTAGAAACGTCGATGGGGTCGAACAACGACGACGACGACGGATTCGTCGGATTGCTAATATCAAGGATATTAATCCGCTGTTGACCGGAACTGGTTACGAACAACCGTTGAGTGATCGGATCATACGCCGTTTGTTCGGCGGTGCTGTCCGCGAACGTCTCTGTCGAGAAGGAACCGATGGGTGTCAGGTTGAGATTAATCGCGGCGGCTGGTGTCGCCACCATACCGAGTAAAACGGCTGACTGTAGGGTTGACTGAACGATACTCGGCATTCGATGAATGAGTGAATTTTGACGCCTAGACATGGGTGATGAACCTCCTGATTCGGATACAGTGGATAGCCATACGTTAAGAGGGTGGGTATAATTAACCCCAAGAAGTTACGTTTTGTAAAGCAACATTGCCGTTGATTTGGGTAAGAAGGGCTGATGTTTTGACATTTCTTAATATATTCAAGCTAAATGAACACTTGCCAGGGACAGAACTACATATCCACAATTCCCACCCAGCGCTACAGAGGAATTTGTTTACAAAAATTAACGTGAAAAGTCGAGTCAAACTATCTAGTTATGTACTCCTTATTTAGCATGGTTTTACACCAATAAAGAAGAGTTCTGAGACAGGTTCATCAACTCTTTAACAAAAACCCGAAAAAAATTCACGGAAACTTTATGAAAAAATTTGTCAAAATTTGATATGTATTCAGCAAACTGACAAAATAATCTTAAAGACAAAGTGGTATCCCCATACCTGGAAACTGGAGACGCCTTTCGAGTCTAAACAGACAAGAAAAGCTGAGGCGAAACAACTGCACGGTTATCAACGACAATTTGTGATTATTGAGAGTTTAAACAAATGTTGCCAAAATTTTTGAAAGAGGTTGTCCTGCTGGGCTTGTTCACCACCCTCGTAAGTTGTGGTTCTACCGAAGAGAACAGCTTATCACGAACGCCAACATCGACGCCAACCCCTCAATCCACCGCTACTGGAACCCTTGTCCTTGCCGACGTTAACAAAAATGCCGCTGCCAAGCTAGAGAATTTCCAGCCCATGGCGGATTATCTAGCCGCCCGCTTGGAAAAATTTGACATTGGTGTGGGTGAGGTACAAGTTGCCCCTGACTTAGATACAATGGCAAGCCTGCTCAAAGAAGGCAAAGTCGATATCTACGTGGACAGTCCCTACCCCGCGATGATTGTCAGCGATAAATCGGGAGCCCAACCCATCCTGCGCCGCTGGAAGGATGGCAAGGGTGAATATTATGGGGTGATCTTTACCTTGGCAGAAAGCGAGATTGACTCCTTAGCGGATCTCAAAGGAAAAATGCTCGCCTTTGAAGAACCTGTGTCAACCTCCGGCTATTTTTTACCCCTGAATACCCTGCTAGACGCCGATTTGAAGATGGTCGAAAAAGGCTCACAAAACGAAGCCGTCGCCGCTGATGAGGTGGGATATGTTTACAGTAATGATGATGAAAATACAATCCAATGGGTATTGAGTGGTGAAGTCGCAGCAGGCGCGGCGGATTACTCATTTTTGGAAGAAATCCCCGAAGAAAGCCGCCAAGCGCTGAAAATTCTGGCTGAAACCCAGAAAATCGCTCGCCATCTGGTGATAGTCAGACCCGGTATGGACCCAGAGTTGGTAAAACAGATTAAGACGGTGTTAATGGAAATGGATCAGACACCTGAAGGGAAAGAGGTACTCACCACCTTTGAGGAAACCGCCAAGTTTGACGAGTTTCCCGTTGAAACCAGTCTGGATAAAATGCGCCAGTTGTATGAACAAGTTGAGAAAAAATAAAGTGCAGATGCTCTTGTAAATAATAAGTTGCCCAGATGTATCAGCCAGGAAGCAACCGTTATCGGAATAAGGGGAGGAAGATAAGTGGAATGGCTAGATTCAACCCAAAAAAAGGTTCACTAGCCACCAAAATAACCTTGGCGATGACCACATTAGTGATTGTGGCGGTCGCCAGCGTTACGATGTTATCCCTACGCCGTCAGCAAGAAACCTTTCGCGATGAACTCGAACAGCAGGCTGATCTATTGCTGGATACCTTAGTCGTCGCCACCCAAGATTCGCTCTACTTTCTCGATGTGTCTTATATGAAGGAACTCATGGAAGAGTTGGGCAAGGATCAGGTATTAGTAGCAGGTCAGATTTATGACAAAGATGGACGGGTGCTAGCAGATGCCTATAGCCGCAATGTTTTAGCTTATGGAGTTAAACCTGATCCCTTAGGCAAAGAACTGGTAGAAAGCAACGAAACAGTGTTTAAATGGCAGTCTGACCAACTCCTTGCGGGTAAAGCCGTCGTTTTGGGGCGTCAGCGGCTTGGGGCAGTTCGTGTCGGACTTTCCACAGCACCGCTGAAGGCAAAGATGGCAGCGGTGCGGAATGAAGGGATTGCCATGGGACTGGCAGCGGCGATGGTGGGTACGCTGGTGGCACTACTTCTGAGCCGTTCCATTACCGACCCCTTAAAGCAGATGACCGCCGCCACCCAGCATCTAGCGAAAGGGGATCTGAGTCAGAAGATTGTCATTGACAGCAGTGACGAATTGGCAGTTTTAGCGGGTGCCTTTAACAGCATGACCGACCAACTGCGAAACCTAATCGAAAGTTTGGAACAGCAGACTGAAGATTTACGACACAGTGAAGCCAAAAATCGTGCCTTGTTGAATGCAATTCCCGATTTAATGTTTCGGTTTAGCCAAGATGGGATCTTTCTGGATTTTAAAGCACCAAAAGGAGAGTCTTACCTACAATCATCTGAAACCTGGGTTGGTCAACCTGTCTCTGATGTTTTACCTACAGAGGTGGCTAAATTATGTTTAGAGTATGTCGAGCGAACGTTAAAGACTCAAGATATCCAAATTTTTGAGTATGAGTTGTTTGTGGAGGATCATCGCCGAAATTTTGAAGCACGGTTGGTGGTCAGTGGTGAACAAGAAGTTTTAGCGATTGTTCGGGATATTACAGATGCGAAATTCGTCCAAATTGAATTGCAACAGGCAAAAGAAGAAGCGGAAGCGGCTAATCGGGCGAAGAGTGCCTTTCTTGCTAGTATGAGTCATGAATTAAGAACGC
The DNA here is from genome assembly GCF_040218245.1 of Coleofasciculus sp. E1-EBD-02. Classification (NCBI taxonomy): domain Bacteria; kingdom Bacillati; phylum Cyanobacteriota; class Cyanophyceae; order Coleofasciculales; family Coleofasciculaceae; genus Coleofasciculus; species Coleofasciculus sp. E1-EBD-02. Next base: position 25,564 of record NZ_JAVJQN010000134.1, read on the forward strand.
CTTTGAATGGTATCCTCGGCTTAAGTGAGTTACTCCGGGAGGATGCCGAGGATTTAGGGTATACCGATTTTGTCCCGGATCTCCAGCAGATTTACGACTCTGGACTCCATCTTTTGAATCTGATTACCGATATTCTGGACATTTCTAAAATTGAAGCCGGGAAGATGAGCCTCTATCTGGAAAGCTTCGATATCTCTACTTTAATTGTTGAAGTTCAGAAGACGGTACAACCCCTAATCAAGAAAAAGACGAATACTATAGAGGTTCATGGCGCGGCGTCCCTTGGCACAATGTATGCTGACCGAACTAAGGTTAAGCAGTTGCTATTAAACCTAATTAGCAACTCCGCCAAATTCACGGAGAATGGCACGATTGTACTGAGTGTTACTCGTGAAAGTGAAAATGAGGGAAATGGTAACTCGAAACGGGACGCTAAAATGCTACTGGTGAATGGGGAATTGTCTGTGGTTTCATCGGCAACCCTCGACAGGGCTTCAATGCCTGATGTTGGGGCTTCAATGCCTGATGTTGGGAATGACGACCAAACCTCTGATTGGATTATTTTTTCGGTCTCCGATACGGGTATTGGTATGACTCCAGAGCAGGCAGCCAAGATATTTCAGCCGTTTGTCCAAGCCGATGATTCGACTACGAAAAAGTACGGAGGTACGGGTCTAGGATTGGCGATTTGCCAACGTTTCTGTGAGATGATGGGCGGTAATATTACGGTGGAAAGTGAGGTTGGTGTTGGCTCAACGTTTAGCTTTTACCTACCAGCTAAGGTCAAAGATCCGAAGCCGGAAAAAGTCTCTTCATCACGTTAATTCGGTGGATGAAATTACAGTTAACGACGGGGATTGTCATTGGTCATTTGTCATTGGTTATTTGTGGACAAACACCGTAGGGGCGACCCGCTGCACAAATGAACACGACCCACCTATTAATTTTATCGGGTCGCCCTGCATCAGGTATCGGGAATTATCCTGCATCCGGTATCAGGAATTAGTTGAACTTGTTCCCTGTTTCCTGTTCCCTGTTCCCTATCCTCACCACAACACGTATTCAGCAACCCCTAAGTAATTAATCCAGAACGGAGTGCATGGACAGCGGCTTGGGTGCGGTCATCAACGCAGAGCTTATTCAGAATATTGCGAACATGGGTTTTTACTGTGCCTACCGTAATATAAAGCTTCTCCGCGATCGCGGCATTACTCGCTCCTGCCACAATTAACTCAAGTACCTCTAATTCCCGTTCAGTTAAGGGATAGGCTTCGATGACTTGTTCGTACTCTGGACCTACCCCATCAATCTTGACAGTTCGATCTTGATTCGCCGCCATTTCAGAGGATGGATCTCGTTTTACCTGTCGTAAAACAATACTGGCAATCGCTGGATCAATCCAGGCGTTCCCTTCCTGGGTTACTTCTAACGCCTCGACAAGCTGTTCAATTTCAATATCCTTCATGCAATAGGAATCGGCTCCAGCCGCAAAAGCAGCCAGTACCGCATCTTCACTATCATGCATGGTTAAGATGAGAACCCTTGTTTCTGGCTCCTGGGTATCTGTATGGCTACTCTTGAACTTGCGAGTCAAATCAATGCCATCCATATCCGGTAAACCGATATCCACAATAGCGACATCAGGTTTTAGGCTTTCCAGCAGCTTCAATCCTTGAGTCGCATTCGCCGCTTCTCCGACGACTTCAATTCCATCCTGTTCTTGTAAAGCGGCTTGTAAACCCATCCGCGTAAGGTTATGGTCTTCAATCAGGACGACACGCATAGGACTCACCATCAATGTTTCAGAACTCAAATTCGTTTGATCTTGGTCATTGAGAGATGTAGGACTGTTTGACTCCTTCTCTCGGATCTGGGTACTTTTCATCATATATTACTTTGTATGCCAGCTCGGGCAGGGGTTTGGGAACCAAAGGGGTTTCTGACTCAAATCAGCCTAGCCTAATCCATCTCGATTACTCTTCCCTCGCTAGTGCGACGCGGCAATAAAGATAATCAACACTATGGCAGATCCGTGGCAGATGTACATCTATCAATAGTATCAAGCCGTTTCAGTTGAGCCAAAAATTTGCCAGCCAAGAGACTTTCAAGTGATTATGCCTATGGACTGAGACGAAAACCATAGCTATGAGCATACAATCTAAGACAAAGGTTGGACTGTCTTCAATGCCAGCTTAGGCAAACTCACTTCCCAGAATAAGCTGCAACCTCCATTAAGTCAGTTGTGCGTTAGGTCAATAGCCTTGGCGCACCAGTTGCCATTTTCCCTGGGATACACCAGTGAGCTTGATGCTGACGTTGGTGATCAAGAAATCCTTCAGTTCTGCTCGTTGATGAAAGAAATGCTCAATATTCTGCTCGTTGATGATGAGGACATCGATCGCTTAGCTGTGCGTCAGGCTCTGGATGCCACGGGGTTGTCAATCAATTATGTTGAAGCCTGTGACTATAATAGCGCGATCGCTCTCATTGACCGTGAGACATTTGACTGTGTCTTTCTGGATTACTGTCTCCCCGACAAAGATGGATTAAGCCTGGTGCAGGATTTGCGAAAGGCTGGCGTCAAGATTCCCTTGGTGGTAATCACCGCTCACGGTAATGAGCAAGTCGCCGTGGCGCTGATGAAAGCTGGGGCGTCAGACTACCTGTCTCAGGATAAGGTTTCACCGACAAGTTTAGGGCGGATTATGCAAAACGCGATTCGCATCTACCAAGCTGAACAGCAGGTGGAACTGGCTCATCAGCAGTTGCGCCAGACGAATGAACAGCTAGTCCGGCAAAATCAAGAATTAGCCCAACAACGGCAACAAATTCAACATCAAAATTTAAAATTAAAAGAACTCTCTAAACTTAAATCGCAGTTTTTAGCTACGACGTCCCATGAATTGCGGACGCCGATGAATGTGATTATCGGCTTTGCTCAAATGCTCCTACTCCAACGCCATGGATCACTGACATCATCACAATTAAAGATGGTTCAATGTATCTTGAAAAATGGCAAGCATCTGTTGTCACTCTTAAGTGAAGTCTTAGATTTTGCTCAAATTGAAGCCGGAGCTTTGGAACTTAAAGCTGAAGAATTTAATATCGATCAAGTGGTCAATTCCACGGTTAATGATGTTCGTCCCTTGGCACTCCAGAAAGGGTTAGACTTATCGATAAAAATCCAACTTGAAAATCACTTAGTTATCAACGATCGCTCTCGTTTGCACAAGGTCTTAAAACACCTGCTCATGAATGCGGTTAAATTTACCAAATCCGGGTCGATCTGGGTCAATGTATACGAGGTTGAATCGCAACGACTGCTCATTGACGTTGAGGATACGGGAATTGGTCTGTCTCAAGCCGAATTAGACTATATTTTTGAAGCCTTCCGCCAAGTTGATCAGACCATAGCCCGCCAATACCCCGGTACAGGACTAGGATTAGCAATGACCAAATCCTTAGTTCAATTGATGCAGGGCAAGATTACGGTAGAAAGTCAAGTGGGAGAAGGGTCAATTTTTCGCGTCGAATTGCCGCGTTATATTTCTTATTCGGGGAAGTTGACAGAAATTAAAGTACCTGCTTATAATTAAATCTTTTAAAATGTTTTGGAGTTACGATGCTTTTCAAGTATAACTAGATGAAAAATGAATCTACCTGAGCCAAAAATAGAGCGAATTCTGGCAGTTGATGATGCGCCAGACAATTTATTCCTAATGCAAACTATCTTAGAAACTGAAGGATATGACCTCAGTTTAGTTGAAGATGGATATTCCGCATTATCAATCGTTGAAAAATCACCTCCTGATTTAATCTTGCTGGATGTAATGATGCCCCAAATGGATGGCTATGAGGTGACTCGGCGGATTCGTCAAAATAGCAGTTTGCCTTTTATCCCAATTTTGCTGATCACCGCTTATGAACAGTCGAGTGCGATCGAAGGACTCGATGCGGGGGCGGATGATTTTATTCGTAAACCTGTGGATGTGGGCGAGTTATTAGCGCGAGTGCGATCGCTACTGCGACTTAAGCATAGTATTGATGAACAAGTGCGACTGGCGCGTCAGCGAGAGGATTTCGTCTCTCGTCTCACCCACGATTTGCGGACTCCCTTAGTCGCGGCTGATCGGATGCTGAGTTTATTGAAACGGGGAAGCTTTGGACAGCTTCCTGATTCAGCCGTGGAAGCTGTCGTTTCTATCCAACAAAGCAACCAACATTTAGTCCAGATGGTGAATACGGTATTGGAAGTTTATCGCCACGATGCTGGATCTAAAGACTTAACGTTTGTTTCAATAAATCCTCAGGAAATGATGAAGGAAGTCGTTCAAGAACTGACTCCCTTAGCTGAGGAAAAAGGATTAGCGTTAAGGCTGAATGTAGAAGAGTGCGCTAATTCATCGAATTCAGACAATTGTCGGGTGATGGGCGATCGCCTCGAACTCCGTCGCGTATTCACTAATCTAATTGGCAATGCGGTCAAGTTTACGGAACAAGGATCGGTCGATGTTAATTTAGGTTTAGAATCGGATTTCACAAACTCGGCAGATGGTCAACCCCCTTTGGTGGCAATTTCTATTCAAGATACGGGATCAGGTATTCGTCCAGAAGATCTTGCCACTCTGTTCAAGCGATTTCGCCAAGGCAAGCATAAGCGATCGGGGAGTGGTTTGGGATTATACTTGTCTCGTCGGATTGTAGAAGCTCATCAGGGTAGGATTGAAGTCGAGAGTGAGTTGGGTAAAGGTAGTTTATTTACGGTTTATTTGCCCGCACAAACGTGAAGGGAATAGGGGAAGCTGGGGAGGCTGGGGGAGCGGTGTAGAGACGTAGCATGCTACGTCTGGAAGCTGGGGGGGACAAGCCAAAGGGCAGAAGGCTCCAGGGCTCCAAGGGAAGGAGCAAGGTTGCAAGGAAGAAGGATATTACGGTTATTTTGGCGGACATGATATGACGTTTAAACCGGGCGCAAGCCTTGCGCCCCTACAATTCTAATCAACCAAATAAGGTGTGCCACGCCCCTACTGGACTGACACAGCTAAAATTGTGGAATAGATTTGACGTTTAAACTGGGCGCAAGCCTTGCGCCCCTACGGTTTCGGGGCGTAATTCTAATTCATCAAATAAGGTGTGCCACGCCCCTACTGGACTGACACAGCTAAAATTGTGGAATAGATTTGACGTTTAAACTGGGCGCAAGCCTTGCGCCCCTACAATTCTAATCTACCATTTTAGGTGTGCCACGACACTACAGCAGTTTTACCTTAAGTAATACAGCCAACGTACAGTAAAATAGGGGTTTTTCATGGCTGCTGTATTACACCGTATGGGTAAATTTTGTCATTTTTCTAGAATTGTGCGGAAATTGATCCATGAGTCCTGTATTTTCTTTACAGGAAGAATTATTTTCATCCCAACCCATTAGAGATACTATAGGATTCCTTGGGAAAAATCAATCGAGGAGTCCCAACTTGGCATTTGTCTGGGAAGACAGAGATTTATTCACTTTAGCGATACTTTAGGGATACTTAAGTTTTTGGTACAAAAGGAAGTAGCTTTTCGCTTTGATGATGCAACGCCAGAAAACCTGATTAATCAAATCGACGAGTTTATACCGTGTTATCTATGTAGGTGATCCTTGTCCCATGTTACTGCCAACCATTACCCGTCAGCTTGTCAAAGGCGCTAAACGCAGTCAAAAGATGCCATTGCGCGTGGTTTTGGTGGTTCCCTTTCTGCTCCAGATCTTTGCGGCGGTAGGGTTGACTGGATATCTCTCCTTTCGCAATGGACAGCAGGCGGTTGACAATCTGGTTACGCAGTTACAGACAGAGGTTAGCGATCGCATTGTACAACATGTTGATAGTTACATCGAAACGCCTCTTCTAGTCAACCATGTTCTCGCCAATGCTGTGCGTCGGGGTCAGGTGCAGACTCAGGATCAGCCCAGTGAAGGCTATTTGTGGCAACTCATACAGATTACCCAGTCTATTAATACCATTCAGTTTGGCAGTGAGCAAGGAGAATATATTGGCGCAGGCTATACCGAGGATAGCCGCTTACTGCTGAAAGTTGCCGATCAATCAACCAATTATAACTTTCATACCTACACAACCGACAGCCAAGGAAATCGGCAGCAACTGTTAGATAGTCGCGCCAATTATGACCCTCGCATTCGTCCCTGGTATCAAGAGGCTGCCTTTAAAGGTCAAACAGTTTGGAGTCCTATTTATGTCATGTTTAGCCATTCTCGGTTAGGGATTACCCTAGCTGAACCTGTATTTGACGACAAGGATCAATTATTAGGCGTGGTTGGTACTGATATTTTACTCTCTGAAATTAGTAAATTTCTCAACAGCTTAAGAATTGGTCAAACGGGACAAGCGTTTATTATTGAAAAATCCGGATTACTGGTTGCCAGTTCCACATCAGAACAGCGATTTATTCAGGATGGCGATAAAACCCAACGCCTATTTGCTACTCATAGCCGTGATCCATTAATTCAATTAACCGCGCAGTATTTAAACCAAAACGTTGATACCTTAAACCAGATTAATCAAAGCCAACAGCTATCCTTTAATCTAAACCGCGATCGCTATTATTTACAAGTCACCCCTTTCCAGGATAATCACGGCTTAGAGTGGTTGATTGTGGTGGCGGTACCCGAAGCGGATTTCATGGAACAAATCCATGCCAATACCCGCACCACGATTAGCTTATGCTTCGCGGCATTTGTTGTGGCAACTGGGTTAGGAATCTTCACCGCCAGATGGATTACCCAGCCGATTACCCAGTTAAGCATAGCGGCGGCGAAAATTGCCCAGGGCAAATTTAACCAACAGGTAAAAGTCGATAGCAAAATTCCGGTTCGGGTGCATGAACTCGAAATTTTAGCTCAATCCTTTAATCAAATGAGTCAACAATTATACTCCTTCTTTACCGCCCTAGAAAAAAATCAAGCCGAGTTAGAGTCACGAGTTGAGCAACGCACCGCCGCCTTACGCCTGTCTGAAGAAAAGTTTGCTCTGGCTTTTCGCTCATCCCCGAATCCAATTACGATTACCACTCTGACTGAGGGAACCTTTATTGAGGTAAATGAAAGCTTTCTCAAGATTACCGGATATGACCTAGAGGATGTGATTGCTCATACTTCCATTGAACTCAATTTTTGGGTTAAACCCCAAGAACGAACCCGAATCCGTAGCCTATTACAAAAGACAGGCGCTATTCGAGATCAAGAGTTTCATTTTTATACTAAATCGGGTCAGGTAAGAACGGGATTGTTATCGGCAGAATTAATTACAATTGGCGAAGAAGAATGCATACTTGCGGTAATTAATGATATCACCGAACGCAAACAGGCTGAACAACGAGTTGAGTTACTGCTAACGATTAGCCAAGCGATTAATGCCGCCCCCGATTTTCAAGCTGCCTTAGAAATTGCCCTGCATCAAGTGTGTCAAACTACAGGCTGGATTTATGGCGAAGTCTGGATTCCGGCGACGGACGGCATGGCATTAGAATGTAGCCATCGTTGGTATTACAAACAGACCGGACTTGATCCAGAGGTTATCACCGCCCTGGAACAATTCCGAGAGTATAGTGAAGCCCTAACATTTTTACCCAAAGAAGAAATACCGGGACGGGTTTGGTGTCATGGTGAACCGGAATGGATTAGTGATATTGCTACCGAATCCGATGATGTTTTCTTGCGACTCAAATTGGCAACAGACTGTGGGTTAAAATCAGCCTTTGCTGTACCCATTGTTGCCCCAGCGACGCCGCAAACCTCTGCCCCGGTTTTAGCGGTGTTGGTGTTTTTTATGGCAGAAGAACACCAAAATGATGAAAATTGGATTGAGTTGGTGTCTGTCGTATCGGCGCAGTTGGGTCCAGTGATGCAGCAGAAGAAAGCCGAGGCGGAAATGAAGGCACTTTTTGCCGCGATGACGGATATGGTTCTGGTGGTGGATGCGTCGGGTCGTTGTTTGAAGGTAGCACCTACTAATAAAGGAAAATGGTGTAAATCTCCGGGGGACATATTGGGAACAACGCTGTTGGAATATTTCGATTCCAGTCAGGTAGATTTTATTCTCAATAGTATTCGAGAGGCGTTGTTAACTCAAGCGACGGTAAATATCGAGTATTGCATCAATCTGGCAGGAGAGGATATTTGGTTTGCGGCGAATTTGTCACCGCTTTCCGATGATTCGGTGATTTGGGTGGCGCGTGATATTACGGATCGCAAACAGGCAGAGGTGGCATTGCGGTTAGAACAAGAAAAATCGGAACAATTATTACTGAATATTTTGCCGGAACTAATTGCGGAACGGCTGAAACAAGACCAATCAGCGATTGCGGAACATTTTGATGATGTGACGATTCTGTTTGCGGATATTGTCGGGTTTACGCCGCTATCGGCGCGGTTAAAACCGATTGAATTAGTGAATTTACTCAATCAGATGTTTTCCACATTTGACCAGTTGGCAGAACGTCATGGTTTGGAGAAAATTAAAACCATTGGTGATGCGTATATGGTGGTTGGTGGATTACCCCAGCCGAGGGAAGATCATGCAGACGCGATCGCGCAGATGGCGTTGGATATGCAGCAGGCGATTACTCAGTTTCAAGCCGAACACAGTGAGTCATTGCAAATTCGCATTGGAATTAATACTGGATCAGTGGTGGCGGGGGTGATTGGGATTAGAAAGTTTATTTATGACTTGTGGGGAGATGCGGTGAATGTCGCCTCGCGGATGGAATCGTCGGGAGAACCGGGAAAAATACAAGTCACAGAGACGACATACCAGAGATTACAGGACAAATTCCAGTTTCAGGAACGAGGTGCGATCGCGGTGAAAGGGCGCGGCGAGATGACAACCTATTGGCTGATGGGAAAATGTTGAGTTTTGATTGACCCTTCACGACCTTTGAGGACATGATGGTAGGGGCGGGTTTAGGGACATCCGTGTCAACTTAAGCTCAACCCCTCTCCCAAGCCAGCCCTCACCCCCAGCCCCTCTCCCAAGCTTGGGAGAGGGGAGCAAGAGGGGAGCAAGAGGGGAGCAAGAGGGGAGCAAGAAAATCCGGTTCCCCTTCTCCCGTGCAACAAAAGTTGTAGAGACGTTGCATGCAACGTCTCTACATTGCTTCGTGCTTTCTCGCCAAGATCCTGATACCCTGAATTTCAGGGATAAATTGACCCTTGCCGATCGCAGGACACCAAGAGCATGACTAGCAAACCCAAAATTATCGTTTTGGATGATGACCCCACCGGTTCCCAAACCGTTCACAGTTGCTTGCTGCTGACGCGCTGGGATGTGCAGACGCTGCGCTTAGGACTAGCCGACGCTTCGCCGATTTTCTTTGTCCTGACGAATACGCGGGCGTTGACCCCAGAGGAAGCCGCCACAGTCACCTGTGAGGTTTGCCATAATCTAAAAATTGCCATAGAAACTGAAGGAATCGACGATTTTCTTGTCGTCAGTCGCTCTGATTCCACTCTACGCGGACATTATCCCGTGGAAACCGATGTAATTACCCAAGAAGTGGGACTCTTCGATGCTCATTTCTTAGTTCCTGCATTCTTTGAAGGGGGACGAGTAACTCGCGACAGTATTCATTACCTAATGGTGGATGGCGTCCCCACACCCGTCCATGAAACTGAATTTGCCCGTGATTCGGTATTTGGCTATCACCACAGCTATTTACCCGATTATGTCGAAGAAAAGACCAACGGAAGAATTAAAGCCGAAAACGTTGAGCGATTTGTCCTCTCCGATATTCGCCAAGGAAGTTTAGAACGCCTCCTCAATCTGAGTGGGAATCAATGTGGTGTGGTTGATGGGGAAACTCAAGCCGATTTAGATAAATTCGCCGCCGATGTCCTCAGCGCCGCCGCCCAAGGGAAACGGTTCTTATTTCGTTCTGCTGCCAGTATCTTAACCTCTCTGGCGAGTCTGGGCGCTCAACCCGTCCCGCCAGAGAATATGGCACAATATGTCAGAGAAGGGAAACCGGGCGTTGTGTTAGTGGGTTCTCATGTTAAAAAGACCACCCAACAGCTTGAACAACTCCTGAAACTCTCCGATATTGTCGGTGTTGAAGTGGATGTTAGTCATTTACTTGAAGAGTCAGCATCCCAACGGGATTCACTGTTAGCCAAAGTTGTCGCCTCCGTTGAGGAGATTTACAACTCGAATAAAACAGCCGCCATTTATACCAGTCGAGAGGAATTAGTCTTTAAAGACGTGCAAACTCGGTTAAACTTTGGCGCAGCAGTTTCGGCATTATTAATGGATATTGTTCGAGATTTACCCAAAGATATTGGCTTTTTAATTAGTAAAGGCGGGATTACCTCAAATGATGTTTTAAGTACAGGATTAGACTTAAGATCTGCCCGGTTACTGGGTCAAATTATTCCTGGCTGTTCTGTAGTGCGAACTCCATCGGATCATCCTCAGTTTCCGGATTTGCCTGTGGTACTGTTTCCCGGCAATGTCGGAGATGCAGATGGGTTAGTGACAGTTTATCAGCGTTTTTGCTGATCGTCCGTCATTTGGGTTCGTAGTAGGCACTTTAGTGCCATAAGCGCTTCAGCGCTGACTACAAACTCTAAAGTCAGTAACATTTAACTTAAGATAGTTAAGTTTATTTCCACCAACCGACTTAATGCAACAAGCCCTACCTGCCGAATACAACTGCAAGATAAAAAGCTAGACGATGGCACGACAAGTTTTCCTATTCCTTTTGACTCCTTCCCTGTTCCCTAAGTCATAAACCTTCTCCCCTCTGCCTTGGAGTCTTCTGGCTTTTGCTACGATAGCAGTAAAATAGAGACGTAGATCACAAAGGAGAACTCATTATAGTCACGCCGGATGGTGGTTTAAGTTACCTCTAAAGCAGATTAAATTCACCGAAAACTAGGACTGTTCTCAATTAATCCTCCAGCCAAATACCTGAAGATTAACTATATTGAATTTATCAGGTAAAGAAGATTATGCAATCCTCTGATCGAAATATCCTTAACCCAAACCAATCCTCGGCGTCAGCTAGAAAGCAAGAGTTGTTTAAGAAACTAGAACGAATACGAATGGCACCCGATCGCCTGCTGGAGGAGTATGCGGCGGGAGAACGGGATTATCGGGGATTTAACCTCAGCAATCTAGAGTTAAACGGCGTAGATCTCCAGAGAATTGACTTGAGTCAGGCAAACCTAGAAGGGATTGTCTTAGAAAAAGCTACGTTGACACGGGCAAACTTCACCAGAGCCAACTTATGTGGGGCGAATTTACGCCGAGCGGATTTGATTTGGGCAAATTTACATGGTGCTAACCTACGAGGGGCAAATCTGAGAGGAGCAGATTTAAGCGGCGCTGATTTGAGTGGTGCAGATTTGACCGATGCTGATTTAGGCGGAGCCATACTACCCGACGGAACGATTGTTTTAACCAGTGAACAGTCGAGTCTCTTATGTGGTAAGCTGCGAAAATTGCCACTCAAACCTTCTAAATAATCCCCAAGAGAGAGGCTGAGTAGGACGCGATCGCACACGATAAGATCCATAAGCTGTCATGCATTTAAATGGGTAAAAACTGTTCATACCCTTGCATCGCTATCAGGGAAAATGTATCATCGCTTCCCCAGCTTCCAGACGCGCCATGGCGCGTCTCTACATGGCTCCCCCAGCTTCCCCAGCTCCCCCTGCTCCCTCTGCTTCCCCAGCTTCCAGACGCGCCATGGCGCGTCTCTACATGGCTCCCTCTGCTCCCCCAGCTCCCCCTGCTCCCCTATCCCTAAAAACATTGTCAGCATACTCTAACTCTAAGCGCGATCGCACACTTAACCATGGCATATCGATTAAAGGCATCCGAATCTATATCTGAGGGAGTTCAGCGGATTGCTTACGAACAGATAGACAAAGCGTTAGCCCAATTATTGGGTCAAACTGATGATAGCCCAGAAGAAGCGGTTCATGATGCTCGTAAGCGGTTGAAGAAGCTACGAGCATTATTGCGTTTAGTGCGAGATGAAATTGGTTCGGATACTTATCACCAAGAAAATACCTGTTTCCGAGATGCAGGGCGATTATTATCCGATGTACGAGATGCTCAGGTGACAATTGAAACCTTAGATGATTTAACCGAACATTTTGCCCCGATTATCTCAGCCGATGGCTTTAGGGAAGTGCGTCAAGCCTTAGAAGCCCGTAGTCAATCCATTAGTGAACGGGTTCTGGACAAAAAAAACACCCAAGAAGACGCCATTCGCATGATTAAAGCGGCGCGGGAACGGGTCAAGGATTGGTCAATTAAAAGCAATGAGTGGTCAACCCTCCAGGAGAGTGTTCAGCGCGTCTATAAACGAGGGGATAAAGCATTAATTGTAGCCTTTAAGCAGCCTAGCGTCGAAAACTTTCACGATTGGCGCAAGCGGGTAAAATACCTTTGGTATCACCTGCGACTTCTTAAATTAGTATGGTCAGATTTAATGGCAGAAATGGCATCACAGACGAAACAATTAGCCGATTATCTAGGGGATGACCATGATTTAGCGATGTTGCGCCAGCTACTGGAACAGGAACCCGAACTAGGCTGCGATCGCACTCAACTAGATGCCCTAATTGGCTTAATTGACCGCCGCCGACTCCAATTGCAACAGTCCGCATACTATTTAGGACAACGCATTTATGCAGAGAAACCAGGAGTCTTCGTTGAGCGGATCGGCGTATACTGGCAGATTTGGCGATCGGAACATGAGCAACAAAGTTTGTAATTAGCGCTTGTAGTTGCGCTTGTAGTTGCGCTTGTAGTTGCGCTTTAGCGCCATCAACGCATGGCTGAGAGGAACTTACCGATCATTAATCCACTTCCAACGGACCAATCCCCTTCTGTGTGGTAAAATGCTTTAACTCTTCCACCAACTGACTATCATTCGACGCCGTTCTCGCCCCCGCCTGGGCTGCCCAGTGTTTCAGCGCTTCAATTTGCTCCCGTGCGATCGCGGCAAGTGGTACTGTTTCTTCTATCGCCCGCACAATATCCTCTGTGGTAAAGTCTCGCCGTTGTCCATTCACCAAAGTACCATAAGCTCGATGCATGGCATCAATAATCACCTGTTCAATCTCCGCCCCACTAAAGTTCTTCGCTTGTCGTGCTAATCTAGCTAAATCAAAATCCCGTAAGCGAGAAGGGCGTAAGGGTTGCAAATGTACCTTAAAAATATCCTTGCGTTCGGCTTCCGTGGGCAAATTCAAGAAGAAGATTTCATCAAATCTGCCTTTTCGCAATAACTCAGCGGGCAAAATCTGCACATTATTCGCCGTCGCCACAATAAATACGGGACTCGTCTTTTCCTGCATCCAGGTAATCAGCGTACCAAATACCCGCCTCGAGGTTCCCGAATCCCCATCAACGCCAGCACCAATATTACCAAACGCCTTATCAATCTCATCAATCCATAATACACAAGGCGCGATCGCTTCACTAATTTGAATCATCTGGCGCACCCGACTTTCACTTTCCCCGACAATCCCGCCAAATAATCGTCCCGTGTCTAACCGCAATAAAGGCAAACGCCATTCATGGGCGATAGTTTTCGCAGATAGGGATTTCCCGGTTCCCTGAATTCCCACCAGTAAAATCCCCTTGGGATTGGGAATGCCATAGCGTCGCGCTTCTTCGGTAAAGGCATCTTGGCGCATCCGTACCCATTGCTTGAGATTCTCCAATCCACCGACATTTTTTAACGATTCCTGGGCGGTGAAAAAGTCTAAAATTCCCGTTTGGCGAATCGCTTGTTTTTTCTCCCCTAATACGCCATCAATATCCGTTTCATTTACCTGTTGTTTTGCGGCTAATGCCTTTGCCAATACCCGGGCAATTCTGGCACGACTTAATCCCTGACAAGCTTTAACTAACTGTTCCCGCGCTAATCCCGATACGTTTAAGTTTTCCGGTTTTACCAGAATATTAATCAGATAATCAATTTCCTGGGAATTAGGCAAGGGGAAATCAATAACCGTAACTTCCTCACTCAATTCTGCTGGCACTTCTAGGGTATGACTGGTGAGGATTAAGGTTTTGCGAGAACGCTTAAGTTCCTTGGTTAGATTCTTCAATTCTCGGATCACGGGCGCATTGCGATCGCTCTGCGGATTTTTTAAGATAAAATGTAGATCCCGGAGGACAAATAAGCTATTTTCTTGAGGATCAGTCTTGCGAATCCGATGCAGCGCCCCCATCACTGAACCCTTATCCGCCCCATTATCCTCCCATCCCCGCACAATATCCCAGAGTAACACTTGGCGTTCGGGTTGGGATTGCACAGCCACTGAGAGCAATACTTCTTCCACGGGTTCTTCTTCAACCGCTACGATATATAGCAACGGATAACGCGCCCGGATCATTAAATCTAATTGTTCGATTAAGGTTTGATGGGGATTAAAGGTATTTGTCATTTGTCATTCGTCATTAGTCATTTGTCATTAGTCATTTGTCATTAGTCATTTGTCATTAGTCATTTGTCATTTGTCATTAGTCATTTGTCATTGGTCATTTGTCATGATGAAACCCGCCCCTACAGGTTTTTTCTTAATTTATCGTAATCACTAAATCCAACTGGAAAGTCTGTATGCTCATCATAATCGGCATTGTCTAGATTAGCATCGGTCAGCTTGGCTCCTTTTAGTTTAGCGCCTCTCAAGTTGGCGTCACTCAAGTCTGCTCCCATTAGATTTGCGCCAACCAGATTAGCTTCGGTAAAATTAGCTTGGCTCAAATTAGCGTTACTCAGGTTTGCCCAACTGATAATCCCTTGAGTCAGATTTGTCTCTTGCAGGTTAGCATTACTTAAATCTGCCCCTCTGAGATTTGCCTCTGTGAGTTCAGCTTGACTGAGGTTTGTCTCCTTTAGGGAAACACCAGTTAGGTTAACATGGCTGAGATTTGCCTGACTGAGTTCTACACCGTTTAGAATAGTTTGGTTGAAGTTCGCGCCTTTAAGGATTGCTCCTGTCAAATCTACTCGATTAAGATAGGCTCCACTGAGATTAGCATCACTTAAATCAATTTCGCTTAAGATTTCCCACTGCAAACAAATCCCACTTAAATTTGCTCTTGAGAACGCCCGATTTCCGGCTTCGTAACGGTTGAGGAGTTCCTTGGCTAATCGGATACTGTACTGAGTTAAGGCTGATTCGGCTTGAGTGGCGGCGTGTTTTTCTAGGAGAGAATAAGCAGTTTGGTGAATCTCCCACACCTCATCATCTAAGGCTTGAATAAGTATCGCTATGCCCTTTTGCCGATAATTCAGGGCGTTATGGAGGGCGGCAATTTTGGCATTCAGGGATAGGGGAGAGGATGAGGGTGTCTGATTCAACTGCTGTTTTACGGCTTCAATTCCGCCTAATACAGCGTCTCCTCTGGAGATTGAACCGCCCAAAACCACATCCGTGTCTTGAGGTTGATTTGGATAAGCTGTCATAGATAACAAAATAAGGGCACGATACTACCGTACCCTTTTTATGCTGTTCAGGGTTCATTGCTATTAACAATTAGCCCTAAACATCTATACTAATAGACAATGTATGTCAAGAGTTCCGACTCTAGTCAATCGCATCCGCCGTATCTTCTAATGCTCGCTGCGCTGATTTACTGGCTTTACTTGCTTTATCTTGCACGACATCGGCTGTATCTTCTGCGGCGCGTTTCGTCTTTTTGACGATAGTTTCACCCGTTTCTTGTGCCTTTTCTTTCGTGTCTTCGGCTGAACGTTTGGTAGACTTAGCTACATCTTCAGCAACATCTTCAGTTTTTTCCTTTGCCTCTTTTGCCGAACGCTTGGCAGACTTGCTTACATCTTCAGCCGCATCCGTTGTATTATCTTTGAGATTTTCAACACCCCTCTGAGTTCCCTTATTTACACCCTCGGTGAAATCAGTGGCTGACTCTTTCACATCTTTGCCGAGTCGCTCAACTCGTTTATTCAGCGGCGCTCCTTCTTTATAATTCTCGATAAACTTTTCCGGAGTATCCGCCCTTTTTTCTAGATTTTTCTCGGCGTTTTTAATTAATTTGTCCGCATTATCCTTTGCCTGACGAGACGTTTTCGGAGAATCAACCCCCTGATAGTCCTTCGCTCCGCCTGTAGGCGTGAGAACTTCAGTAACATTTTTGGTCACATCGTCCGCCGTCTTCGCTGATACTCCACTATTGCATCCTGTACTGATGAATACAAAGATACTCGCTAAAGCCACGGTTAATAATTGAGTAAACCGTTTATTTTTTAGCCAATCTATCATTCTGCTCATAAAAAAAATCTCCTTAGTTTTATTGTCAGTGAATTATCCTAAGTCTCAAGCCGTCACCGTTCTCAACTTAATCGAGCTAATTCGGGTTGCTCTACCGAGTTGTTTGATACGTTTAACCTACGGCTGACATCAGGATTTAGAGACATATTGTTGTCAGTGTAACTGTCTCCCCCCTTCTTGTAGGGGTTATTCGTGCCTCCAGCTTGAACCGGAGGATTTTCTGGACGCCCACTTTCTACCGCTGTATTACTACACGCCGTACCAATCAGTAGCATCACACAGGCTAAAGCCAGTGTTAATATCTGTCGCCAAATCTCAGTCAGTCGTTTCACGCTATACTCCTAAGCGATATGCACCTCACGATTGCCTAGCTTATCACTATCCAGGCGATCGCTATCTCTAGCCAAGGTGACATTCTACTTTATCCTGGAAGCGGCTCGTCTCTAACTGAAGACAGAGAAAAATCATTTGCAGTCTTCATGAGCTTCTCTTCTCCCCAGCACCCCAGCACCCCAGCACCCCATCTGAACCGAAAACGTCTCGATCTACTGATTTTCGGGTTTCTCTTCCAAATTGACATAATCCCGAAGCTGAGAAAACACTCGGTAAGCATCTAGCTGAAATTCTGAACTTGCCGCATTATCCATTTTGATCAGATTATATTGAACATTTTCCGTATGAATGGCAAAGGTAATTTTAAACACTTCAAAAAATGTAATCACCCAACGACAGTCCTCTTCCGCATAATTGGTGTAATATTGAATTAATTTAGCAATGCAAGTTTCTAGATGATTACGCGAGTTCGGACAAATCATAATAATTTTCAGCAAGAGCATCGCTAAGGTTAAGTGATGACCTTGAGACATGAGCAGAATAAACAGGGGTGACGGCTCATCCTGATTTTCAGTAGTCAAATACTCAATTAAGCGGTTACAGGTTCTCAGGAGTAATGCCGCCTCTATGGTTGTATCGTGGTAATCTTTGTAGAGATCATTTAATTTCTCAGTTAAGGTTTGATTTAAGGATTTAACTAACTCTTTCTTTTTAACGGAAAATATAAGATAGTTGTGCAAGCTTTTTTTGAATCTCTTATAATTTGAATCTTTGGTTTGTTCTAAAAAGATATTGGCGACATTTTTATAGTTAAACATTCCATGCTTAACTACAATTTTTTTAATTAGATCAACAACTTTATCCCCTAAACCTGTAGGATTATTGTAAATAGGTTTCCGACAAATTGCGGATTTAGAGTGCGCCGTATACATTGCCAAATCAAACTTGAACTGATCTTTGAGTTTTTTTGACAAGATTCTCGCAGCTTCACGTTGCTCCACGGGGTTGTTCAGATTTGTATACTGGGGAACGAGTAGATAAGAGATATAACGGTTACTCCAATGACCTGGATCTGAAGTTACTTGTTGAGTAATAAATAATTGAAGTTCGTGATAGTCTTGACTGTTAATGAAATTTACCAGCCATGCTCTTTGACGGCTTAATGTTGGCGATAATGTTTTTCGCGTCAGTTTTACATCAGAAAATAGGGATACTAAGTCTTGGCTAGCCGTAAAATTCCTTGAGGTGTACCAATTATTAATAATAATATAACATGAACGTTTAAGGGTATTTGTAAATTCTTTTTCATCGTTAGCAAAAAGTATTTCTGATAAAGCTTGAATCGCTTCCGGATTACCTTCTGATGCATTATAGTCAATAAATAACCATTTAAATTCTTGCAAAACGGTTTCTGGCGGTTGCTGTTTAACCGTATCTAGCAAAAATTGATAGATAACATCCTGTGCCTGCTGAAGAGGGAATCCTAGCTGGTTGGATTGAGTACGAGACTCAGTATGACGAGTATCTAAGATAACTTCCCTGATCATGGAAATCCAAGAGGACGCTTACGCCCTTACTGAAGGTCTAATAGTAGCAAGTTGATGACACCCTGCGTCAAGGCTACCGCTCATCGACGTGTTCAGCTTGACGACCTCACAATTGATATTGACATAAATTCATCATATATATTTTCGGGAAAATATATAGGGGTTGCTGAATAAGGGTTGTGGTGAGGCGAGGGAACAGGGAACGGGGAACAGGGAACAGTAGAGAATGTCCTCAATACTGTTCGGTTAAGGGAAGCGGGGGAAGCAGGGGAAGCATGTAGAGACGTTGCATGCAACGTCTCTTAGCAGGGGAAGAATAATGCTTAAGTCAGCGATGCGAACGTTTATAGCGCTAAAGCGCTTACTACATACAAACCTTTAAGACTGATCCGACTCAGATTTCATCCGGTTAATTTCCCGTTGTAATTCTTCGAGTTGACGCTGTAATCGTTGGGCTTCCTGGTTTTGAGCCGCTTGGGATGGCACATTGACTGATCCTTCGTCGGTTACTCGTCGATAATTGCCCTGACGAATTTGACGATATTCTTCTGATTTGACCCAATCTCGCAGATAGCGCAAGCGTTCAACCGGAAAAGGATGGGTGAGAAACGAACCATTCCCACCGTTGTATAATAAAAACTTATAAACTTGATTAAGACTATCTTGGTCAAGGTCTTGAAATCGGTCGGATTGGCGGATAAATTCATCAAGGCTGCATTCATGACCATAAGCATGAGAACCCCCCGATAGTTTCATCATTGTTTTCATGACGATATTGATATCATCGATGACCAATAAAGCCGCCCGATCTGACGATAACTCCGCTTTACGCCGCCATTCATAAAAGGCAAAGAGTAAACCACTGGTGACAATATTGCCGATACCAAAGGTTAAATCTCCCAGAAATGCCGCCGCACCCATCGCCCAGATTCCCATCTGAATTAAAATCGTGTGACCGCATTTGATATGTCCCAGTTCATGTGCCAACACGGTGCGAATTTCGACTTCAGTGAGTACGTCTAATAATCCTGTATTTAATACAATGTATGGATGGTCTTGTCCCAAGGCATAACTGTTCACTTGGGGATTTTGACTGACAAATAGGGTGGGTTCGGGATGGATATCTAAATCTCGCACACATTCGCGAAATAAGCTGTAAATCGTGGAATATTGGCGCGGTCCGACTTGGATACTGTTGCCCATCAGATAGACGAATTGAGGGCGTTCGTAGATAAATTCGACGAATTTGCGGGCAGCTAGGTTAAATCCAGGAACACTCCGGAGGGCATCCTCGGCTTGTTGGTCAAGGGGGTGTCGGAAGGCGTCGCTAGAAATTCCAGGATAGGTGGGCATAGGGAAGTTGAGGCTGAAACGTGAAAGTAGGTCTTTCTATCCTAGCGATTTGTAGAGACGTTGCATGCAACGTCTCTACTGGGTTTAACTTCTAGTTTTTGCAGACCAAACGCGAGTGGGTAATCCCCAAATGTAGATAAAGCCTTCAGCGGCTTTGTGGTCAAACTGATCTTCGGAGGTATAGGTTGCCAGTTCTGGGGTATAGAGGGAATTGCTAGACGCTCGTCCGACAATGGTGGCATTCCCTTTAAAGAATTTCACCCGCACGCTTCCGGAGACTTGCTCCTGAGTTTGCTGAATGAACGCATCTAGAGCATCTTTTAGGGGAGAGTACCATAACCCCTGGTAAATAAGCTGGCTATAGGTGTCTTCAATCCCTCGCTTGTACTGGCTGACATCAGAGGTTAATGTGAGGCTTTCTAAGTCGCGATGGGCATGGATTAAGGTTAACAGAGCCGGGACTTCATAAATCTCTCTGGATTTAATCCCGACAACCCGATTCTCAATCATATCAATCCGCCCCACCCCATGATTTCCGGCGACTTGGTTAAGCTGAGTAATCAGGGCGACGGGTTCAAGGGCTTGACCATTCAGGGAGATCGGAATTCCTCGCTCAAAGCCAATATCGACGTATTCTGGATCATTGGGAGTATCCGCGATCGCTTTGGTCATCAGATAGATTTCTTCGGGCGGTTCAGCCATGGGATCTTCGAGAATCCCCGCCTCAATACTACGACCCAACAAATTACGGTCAATACTGTAGGGGGAAGACTTTTTCACTGGAGAGGGAATCCCGAACCTTTCCCCATAGGCGATCGTATCTTCCCGGCTCAACCCCCACTCCCTCGCGGGTGCGAGAACTTTCAAGTTGGGATCGAGCGCCGTAATCGACACATCAAACCGCACCTGGTCATTCCCTTTACCTGTGCAACCGTGAGCCACGGCATCTGCACCATACTTGTGGGCAGCTTCGACCAATAATTTAGCAATCAGCGGACGCGCTAGTGCCGTGGACAAGGGATAGCGATTTTCATACAGCGCATTTGCCTGAATCGCGGGAAAGGCATAATCTGTGACAAACCGTTCAGTCGCGTCCGCCACCAGAGACTCGGCGGCGCCCGATGTCAAGGCTTTGTCTTTGATCGGTTCTAACTCATCACCTTGACCTAAATCGGCGGCTAGCGTGATCACCTCCTTAACCCCCCATTCCTCTTTGAGATAAGGAATGCAGACGGAAGTATCGACGCCACCTGAGTAGGCTAGTACAACTTTTTCAGCACGACCCATGAATTTCTCACCCTGGGAAACAACCAGGACATCATTGTGACAGATCCCGTCTCTAAATCAAAGATTATGAGACGCACCATGGCGTTTCTATTCATTCGAGGGAGCATGACGGCTTAACATAAAACGTCCCCGGTAAGGGTTGATCAAAATCAACGCCGGATTCTCCGTCTGTCGCTATCATGGAATTCACTTCTAAGACAGACTGATTGGATGAGCTAGCTACACCCACACGCTTACTTAGTGCAGGATTTATGGAAATACCTGCTGTAGGGCGAAGCGATCGCGCCGTTTGGTCTGCTAGGAAGGACATATCGAACCGAACCAGTGCAACGGTGTCAGATTGATTTATTAGGGTAGCATCTGGGCAACTATTCACAGGCAAGCCTGGTCGGTGATGTAAACCGATGTTACCGTCAACCATGACCAATTGGTCAGCTATTTATCCCTATACCCCTTATATCCTGCTTGTCTGGCTGGGGGTTTTTGCCTTAGTCGCCCTACTCACTGGGTTAATCTCCATTGGGATACGTCAGTCCCTCTCACATTTATGTCAACGGTCTAAAGCCTTGACAAATTCCCTCAATTCTGATTCAGAGTTGCGTGCCTTATTTGAGGCGATGACGGAACTAATTTTCGTCAAAGATCGCCAAGGACGTTATCTGAAAATTGTCTCAGCCAATCCAGACTTGTTAGGTCAACCGGTTGAAGCGATGCTGGGCAAAACGGAGTATGATCTTTTAGCGCGATCGCAGGCGGATCAGTTTGTCGGGTATATTCGCCAAGCCTTAGACAGCCAACAGACGGTTCAGGTTGAGTATCGTCTCACCTTGGCTGATCGAACGGTTTGGTTTGCAGCCAGTATTTCACCCATCTCAAAAGACTCTGTTCTCTGGGTAGCGCGGGATATTACCGAGCATAAACAAACCCTAGAAGCGTTGCGAGCCAGTGAAGCCCAGTATCGAGATTTAGTTGAAACCCCCAATTGCATTATTTTACGGTGGGATGTTCAGGGAAAAATTAAATTCATTAATCGTTATGGTCAGACCTTTTTTGGCTACGATGACGATCAACTCCTAAATTGTTCTCTAGTCGGAACTCTCGTCCCGAATACGCCGCGATCGCAACGGATGCTATCTATTTTGATCCGAGCTATCCGCAAACGCCCAGAACGCTATCGGATCAGAACCGTGGAAACCATTCATAAGACAGGGAAAACGGTTTGGGTTACCTGGGCAAATAAACCAATTTTCAATGAGGAGGGTGAATTAATTGAAGTTCTCTCCATTGGCACGGATGTGACAGAACGCAAGCAAGCTGAAGCCGCCTTGAGAGAAAAAGAGGAATATTTACGATTAGTTATCGATAATATCCCGCAACAAGTCTTTTGGAAAGATATCAACTTAGTCTTTCTCGGTTGCAATAAAAAGTGGGCAAAGACAGCCGGGTTAGACAATCCAGAGGTTGTGGTGGGTAAAACAGACTATGATTTACTGCCTAGTCGAGACATTGCTGAACTCTACCGCCAGCAAGATGCGCGGGTGATTAGCCGGAATCAAGCCGAATTTCATGTTGTCGAAACCAAACAAAAACCCCCCGTTGATGGACAAACGGTTTGGCTGGATGTGAGTAAAATTCCCATCCATGATGCCCAAGGTAACGTGGTTGGCGTTTTAGGGGTATTAGAAGATATCACCCAGCGTATTCAAGTTGAGAAACAGCGCCTGCAAGCGGAAGCAGACTTGCGGGCGGAACAACAAAAGTCGGAACGCCTGTTATTAAATATTTTGCCAGAGGCGATCGCCCAGCAGTTGAAACAAAATCACAGTACCTTAGGCAAGTACCATGGGGAAGCCCTAATCGCTGAGCAATTCGACGATGTGACGATTTTGTTTGCGGATATTGTGGGGTTTACACCCCTATCAAGCCGAATGCCACCGACGGAATTGGTTCAATTACTCGGAACCATTATCTCCACGTTTGATTTGCTGTCTGAGGAGTATGGGTTGGAGAAGATTAAAACCATTGGTGATGCTTATATGGTTGCCTGTGGTCTACCCTTACCCAGATTCGATCATACTGAAGCGATCGCGGATATGGCATTAGAGATGCAACGGGTGATTACTCAATTTCGCATGGATACCGGAGAAGCGTTTCAACTGCGGATTGGCATTAATACCGGACCGGTGATTGCTGGAGTCATCGGGATGAAAAAGTTTATTTACGATCTGTGGGGAGATACAGTAAATGTCGCCTCGCGGATGGAATCTCAAGGAACTTCAGGGGGAATTCAAGTCACTCAGGCAACTTACGAACGGTTAAAGGATCAATATGTGTTGGAAAAACGCGGGATTATTGAGGTGAAGGGAAAAGGAGAAATGCTTACCTATTGGCTGACGGGTAAAGTTCATTGTTGATTGTTGATAGTTCATTACTTTTTATTAGTACAATTCACTAAGCTAGTGTTTCCAGTTTGTTTCCGGTCAACCTTAATAGGTTTCCCACAAGTCCTGGTTATCATGACCAAGACTTATTTGATAACTAAATCGGCGTTCTAGAAAAGGGGCAACTACCTTGAGTCAGAGTTTTGATGTCATTGTTATCGGGTTAGGGGCGATGGGAAGTGCCGCCCTGTATCAATTGTCTAAGCGTAAAACCAGAGTATTGGGCATCGATCAATTCACGCCGCCCCATTCCCAGGGGTCTTCACACGGCGATACTCGGATTACTCGGCAAGCCATTGGCGAAGGTTCAGACTATGTTCCTTTAGTGCTTCGCTCTCATGAAATTTGGCGAGAGTTAGAAAATCAGACCGGAGAAACGCTGCTGACGTTAACAGGTGGATTAATCTTTGCTGACAAACATAAACCCACTAGCCATCATTCTAGTGATGATTTTTTAGCAGAAACGATCGCGACGGCGCAACGATACAATATTGACCATCAGGTCTTGGATACCAAGGACTTAATTCAACGGTTTCCCCAATTCAACTATTCGGGTAATGAAATTGGATATTTTGAAAAGGGAGCCGGACTGATTCGACCGGAAAACTGTGTGGCTTGTCAATTGAAATTAGCGGCACAGATGGGGGCTGTCATTCAAACCCAGGAAACGGTCAATGCCATTGAGGTCAACTCAACAACAAACAACGTTACGGTCAGAACGACTCAGGGTGACTACGAAGCCAATAACGTTATTTTGACAGTAGGAGCCTGGATATCGACGTTTTTACCAGACTTCTATACCGAAATATTTCAAGTCTATCGGCAAGTTCAGTATTGGTTTGAGGTCGAGGGATCAATTGAATTATTTTCTCCTCAAAATTGTCCGATATACATTCGCTTGTTAGCTGGCGATGAAGTCATTTATGGGTTTCCGGCTCTCGATGGAGATCAAGGAGGTATAAAAGTGGCTACAGAACAATACGCCGTTCGTTGCTCACTTGAACAGATGCAGCGGAATGTATCAGATGATGAGATCAAGAAAATGTATGCATACACCTCGAAATATCTGCCGATATCCAATACCTGTGTTAAGGCGATCTCCTGCCTTTATACCGTTACTCCCGATCGCCATTTTGTCATCGATAGCCATCCTCTACATCCTCAAATTATCCTGGCTTCTCCCTGTTCAGGTCATGGATTTAAACACTCAGCAGCCATTGGAGAGGTGCTAGCTGACTTGGCACTGACGGGTCAAACTCACTTTGACATCAGTCGATTTTCGTTGGCTCGATTTCGGTCTACCGTACACCGCTAAATCCATCAGATGACTTAATGAAAACGCGAGAACAATAACTCATATTCCCTCTTCTCTGTTCCCTGTTCCCTGTTCCCCGTTTACCAGAAGATGCCCTCTAGGGGTATTGCAAATTATTAGGAAAACTTGTTGGATTTAATTGGGTATAGTATGAAAACCGCCAAAGGTCATCAATGAGGAAACCAATAATCATTTTCACTAGCCTGATGGTCTTGACAACTGGGACGCTAGTTAGCTGTTCCCAGAGTCCAACCACCAGCGAGACTCAGACACAAACCGAAACTCAGAGTGCAACTCAGGCAAGTCAAGGGAGTGGAACCCTGGAAATTCGGGCGAATGGCGAGGATTTTGTCCGCCAAGGTTTTATATCAAAAGATGGATGGCAAATTACCTTTGATCATGTTTATGTCAACTTAGCTGATATCACCGCTTATCAAAGTGACCCACCATTCAATGCTGAGGCGGGTAGTAAAGTTCAAGCGAAAGAAAAAGTGGTTCTTGACAAAACCCACACGGTTGATTTAGCCGCAGGTGGGGAAGATGCTGAACCTATTCTCGTGGAAGACGTTGCCGATGCCCCTGCCGGACAATATAATGCCCTATCTTGGAAAATGGTCAAAGCCGAGGAGGGACCAGCTGAAGGTCAAACCCTGGTAATGATGGGGACAGCCGAGAAAGAGGGGCAAACCATTGACTTTACTATTGCCCTGAATCAGCCTTTAGAATTTGTCTGTGGGGAATTTGTCGGCGACGAACGCAAGGGAATTCTCGCTCAAGGTGATACCGCCGACGTGGAAGCCACGTTCCACTTTGATCACATTTTTGGTGATGCAGGCGCACCCGCTGATGATGAGATTAATACTGGTGCGTTGGGGTTTGAACCGCTAGCGACTCTAGCCAACGATGGCACACTAGAGTTAGACCAACAGCAGCTAAAGTCAGAACTTTCCCCAGAAGAGTATCAGAAACTCCAAGACATTCTTCCTAGCTTAGGTCATGTTGGTGAGGGTCACTGCGAAGAAATCCAAACGGTTGCTAACAAATCCAGTTAAATTGGTCATTGGTTATTGGTCAACCTCGATGTAGGGGCGGGTTTAGGGATTAATGTTGATGGTTTCTCTTAACTGGGATATAAAACCAGCCTTACCTTTAATCCGACTGGGTTTTAACCGTTTCTAAGACATTAAAAAAATGTGAGCGATGAAGAGGAAATTTTTAGTCCCCCTTATCCTAATGTTAGTGATGAGCTGGTCAGCTAAAGCTACGGCTCATGGTGCCAAGATTAACTATGAAACTACGCAGGCGATTAAAATTGATGCGGCTTTTGATAACGGCGACCCCATGTCCAATGCCCAAGTTACGGTTTACTCTCCCCAAGATCCTTCTACTCCTTGGTTGCAAGGAACCACCGACGAAAAGGGTAGCTTTGTCTTTGCTCCCGATCACTCACAACCGGGAGAATGGGCAGTTCAGGTTCGCCAAGCGGGTCACGGAGATTTGATTACTATTTCTATGGGTGAGGATCAATCAGCAACAGAGAACACCGCCGATAGTCAAGTGATGAGTATTCAATCCACGAATGGCTCATTCACACCCATTCAAATTGTGGTGATGTCAGTTGCGGTGATCTGGGGTTTTGTCGGTACAGCACTCTATTTTGTCCAAGGAACAAAACAGGCTAAGTAGGTGGTCACAATTAGGTTAGAATTGTTCATTGTTCATTGTCAAAAAAATCAACAATTAGATCAGGGCGGGTTTTGAACAAATGTTATCATCAATCATGAAACATAAGTCCCTAAACCCGCCCCTACAAGTCAGGGTGGGTTTTGAATAAATGTTATCATCAATCGTGAAACGTAAGTCCCTAAACCTGCCCCTACAAGTCAGGGTGGGTTTTGAATAAATGTTATCATCAATTGTGAAACGCAAGTCCATAAACCCGTCCCGACAAACCCGGTTCTATCGAGGGTTGTGAAGGGTCACGCGCCCTGCCCTCTTGCCGAAGTGAAGGGTCAAAACTACACAAAAATTATGCATATTCCTGATGGCATCCTGCCTGCTTCTGTCTGTATCACAGGTTACGCAGCGACAGGAGGTTTCACTTGGTACTCCCTGCGCCAAATTAACCGAGATCCGAATCCCCAAGAGAATATTCCCAAAGCATCTCTACTCACAGCCGCCTTTTTTGTCGCCTCTTGGATTCACATTCCCATCCCACCAACAAGTGTCCATTTGATTCTGAATGGGTTGTTAGGCACAATGTTGGGATATTATGCGTTTCCTGCCATTCTTATCGGTTTATTCTTTCAAGCTGTGATGTTTCAGCATGGTGGCTTATCGACTCTAGGAGTAAACGCCACAATGTTTGGCGTTCCGGCAATTTTGGCGTATCACCTATTTCAATTGCGCCTAAAATTCGATAAGGATAATCGAGTGGTGACGGGTATCTTTGCCTTTATCGGGGGTGCGGGAGGTTTGGGGATAGCAACTCTGCTATTTTTCGCTTTAGTGATTACTAATATTCCCGCAACTATAGATGCATCAGCCGAAAAAATGGCAATTTCTGGATTGGTATTGGCTCATATCCCACTCATGGCAATTGAGGGAGCATTTACGACAGCCGTGGCTCTGTTTTTGAAGCAAGTCAAACCTGAATTGTTGGAGAGTTAATGAAACACGGACTGGATTTTTATGCCAATTTGGACTCTCCGATTCATCGTTGGGAATCCCGTTGCAAACTGATTGGCTTATTTAGCTTAATTTTTGCGTTTTCATTTGTTGAACAGTTAAGTTTACTCCCAGGGATGATCGTCGTGACACTGGTGTATTATCACCTCTCCAGATTACCCTTCTCATTTTTGCGATCGCGGCTGCGCTACCCCGGTTTTTTTTTGCTGGCGATTACTCTACTTTTACCGTTTAGCGTGGGTAGTACGGTAATCGTTCAGATCGGTGTTTTGAGTCTATATCAAGAGGGAATCGTGGCGCTAGCGCTGATTGCGACTCGATTTTTATGTATTCTTACTGTGAGTTTAATTCTCTTTGGTACAGCCTCATTTTTGAGTACCGTCAAAGCCATGCGATCGCTGGGACTTCCGGCGGTACTAGCGGATATGACGCTATTGACGTACCGCTATATCGAACAGTTTGGTGAAGATTTAACCAAAATGAAACGGGCGATGCAATTGCGGGGATTTCAGGCGACTCGTTTCTCGCGCCGCAATCTGAATGTGCTGGCGTCTCTAGTGGGTAGCTTATTGGTTCGCAGTTACAACCAGTCACAGCAGGTTTATCAAGCGATGATATTGCGAGGGTATGGTTATACCCTGCACCATCGTAAACCGCCTAATCCCAAGAATCGTGTTTCTCGTGGGGATTTAATTAGTTTGGGAATAACCGTTGCGATCGCCCTTGGGTTCGTCATGGCTGAAATTCTGGTAGAAAGGCAGTAGTAACGGGAAACAATTTCTCCAATCCTTACTAATGACGAATGACAAATGACGAATGACGAATGACAAATGACAAATGACGAATGACAAATGACAAATGACAAATGACAAATGACGAATGACGAATGACAAATGACGAATGACGCATTATGAGACCACAACAACAACTTGTATCTAACCCAGACAGTGCCAGAGAACCTGCGATCGCGGTTTCTGATTTGAGTTTCTCCTATCCGGACAGACCTGCGGTTTTACAAGGAGTCAATCTTAATATATATCCTGAAGAACGAGTCGGTTTAATTGGACCCAATGGTGCAGGAAAAACAACGCTATTTCTCTCGATTTGCGGTATTTTAACACCAACATCTGGAGATATTGGCTTATTTGGAAACCCCGTTGTTGTGGGTGAGTTTCGCCCAGAAATTGGCTTCGTGTTTCAGAATCCCAACGACCAGTTATTATTACCGTCAGTATGGGAAGATGTCGCCTTTGGTCCACAGAATATGGGCATGTCAGAGGATGAGGTCAACCATCGCGTTCAAGATGCGCTATCCCTGACAGGTGTGGAAATGCTAGCAGAACGGGTTCCTCACAATCTTTCTGGGGGTGAGAAATGCTTGGTCGCGATCGCGGGGGTGTTAGCCATGCGTCCTCAATTGGTTCTGTACGATGAACCCAGCGCGAACCTAGACATGCGCTATCGTCGCCGCGTGATCAACTTTCTCCAAACCGCCCAGCAAACCATTCTGATTTCCTCCCATGACTTAGAACTGATTATCGAAGTGTGCGATCGCGTGCTTTTACTGGATGAAGGACGAATTATTGCTGATGGAACTCCCCAGCAAGTGATGGCTAATGAATCGTTAATGAACGCTCATGGCTTGGAGATGCCGCACTCCCTGCGTCTTCATCATCAGTAACTGAAAACCCCAGTCTGAAAAACCCCAGTCTGAATTCGCGATCGCGCCCATTTTTATGGATGAAAGCCACACCGGTGAAAGCCCTGTAGGGGCGACCCGCCTAGCTTAATGAACAACACCAGTCCATTTAATGAAATCGGGTCGCCCTCTCCTCTACCCTCTGTCACAGAAAGTGTATCTTAGGAATCTCATACAAAAATCCCTGACCTAAAGGATTAAGTCAGGGACGATAGTGTGAGGAGTGCATGAAAAAATGGACTTAGGTTAGGTTGGAGTCACTGAGGTGCGATGAAACTATCGTGTTGGTTATCGCACCAATTGCTGAACTCACGTTTGACAGGCTTAGACTTTCTGCTTACCTTTACGGCGAGAAGCAACTCCTAGAGCAGCGACTAATCCTAGTCCAGCTAATGTTGCGGGTTCAGGAACCGTTTCACTGATTGGGTCAGGTAAATTACCGTTGAAGAGATAGTTATTCGATTGTCCACCTCCCGTTAGCGAAGCGGTAATTAAGTTGCCGTTAATTTGAGCATTATTAAAGTCGAAAGCAGCGAAAGGCGCTAAAATACTGCCTTCTATTCCCATGCCACTGGCTGACAGATCCCTAGCTTCATAGAAGTTGTAGATAACGTTCTGTCTCTGATCAATACCACCATTGAAATTGAACCCAAAGTTTTGTAATGATGCTTTGTCTCCACTAACATTCACAATGACCGTCGAACCTGGAGTTACATCAATCTTGAAGTTGTTGGCAGTGCTTAAATCAGAAGCATTGAGATAAAAAATGTTTTCGTCTTCCTCTGAACCCGTTAATGTAATTCCACCATGAGCTATTTCTGTTTGACCCGTCGCCTCTAACCCTCCTAAAAATTGAGATAATGCTTGTAATTCTTGACTAGCTGCAGCAAAGTCAATGGGATTATCTTGGCGAAGCGTTCCCCCATGCTCAAGAGTTACATTAGTAAGTTCTCCTGTTTCTCCGTAAACTGCATTGCCTCTAACTTGACCATTTTGAAAGACTAAATTTTTACCAACAATTAAGACATCGCCATTGTTTCCGTCTGTCGGGAGTTCCATTCCCGCATAAAAATCTGATAATTTGACATTTCCGCCAATAGCTACCTTACCCTCAGAATCAGTATTGCTTTGATTCACATCGCCTAGCACGAATATATTATAGTCAGAAGCGATTCCGAGATTAATTGCATTAGCCTGGGTAGATAATCCTAGTACCATCGTCGCCGCAATTGATAAGGGAGCTACCAATTGTCTGATGCGCGAAAAAGTTTGAGTATTCATCTGTAAAATTCAACTGTGTAAGGAACTCTGAGTTTTAGGTATGACTCTTATCTAAGTCCGTTGTGTTAGATTTTGAACCTAACCTTTGCTCAGTTGTTTTTATCTTATTCAACAAACTGACTAGATGTCAGTATAAATGAAGGAAGATCATCAACTCTTTATGCATTTGAGTCACTTTATGAAACTCTAGTGAATTTTCACTCAGGGCAAAAAATATGAAGGAAGTGGTAGCGTTAGTGAAGCCTAGAACGTCGGTCTAGCAATAATTTATCCCCCTCCCGTCCCCCTTGTGTGTACACGGTAGCCTACGAGGGGAGTGCTAGTGCAGCGCTGCGGAAATACTTGAGCAGCTTCGTAAATACGATGAAGCTGGGGGAGCTGGGGAAGCTGAGGGAGCTGGGGGAGATATTAGCTGTTCAGTTATTTCTGCCTTCTTGCACTAG